>SHUZ01000163.1 GCA_009694415.1 Acidimicrobiia bacterium | reverse complement strand
CCCACCATCTCATCGATGCCCCAATTCTTGATTAAGCCCATCACTGGGGCAAGGCGCGGCGATAGCGGCTTGGCCTGCGGGTTGAAGTTGACGAAGACGAACCCCTGCCATTCTTCGATGGCCAGCGCCGGAAGCTTCACGTTCGCCGGATTGAATCCCTCCGAGCGCTCCATTTCCGGTGCCGAGATCAGCTGGCCTTTGAGATCGTACTGCCAGAAGTGATACGGGCATCGGAATGCCCGCGGACAGTTGCCTTTCGACTCGGGCTGAGGCTTCATCCAAGCGTCCTTCCCGGCGTCCACATCTACCGTGATGATCATCCCGCGGTGTCGGCATACCGCAGAGAACGCGTGCAACCCGTCTTCGCCGCGCACAACAATGATCGGCTCGCCTACCAGCTCCAGCGACTTGTAGTCTCCGACTCCGGTGAAATCGGTGCTGCGGCCCACGCAGAGCCATTCCTTCATGAAAATCTCGCTCCGTTCCCACTCGAAGATGGCTTGGGATCGGTACATCTCGGGAGGCAGCGAAACTGCGCGCGCAGGGTCCATTGTTGACGAGGCGAGCTTCTCGTTTAGCGCTCCGTCTGTTTCGATATCTTCACGGGCGGGGGCGAGTGTCATAGCAGTGTCCTTTCGGTAGTCATCGTTTCGTGGTCCGGTTCATCAATCCACTCCCAAAGAGCCCTCGGAAACATTGGAACGCAGACGGTCTGGGGAGTTCTCTTCGACGATGCGGCCGTCCTTCATGACGACGATTCGGTCCGCGCACTGCTGTGCGAAGGCGAGCTCATGTGTCACGACGAGCATCGTCATCCCGGCCTGGGACAGTTGCCGCATAACTTGCAAAACCTCTCCGACGCGATCGCGGTCGAGTGCCGACGTGGGCTCATCGAAGAGCATCACCCGAGGTCTGGTCGCCAAAGCCCGTGCGATCGCTACCCGCTGTTGCTCACCACCGGAGAGTCGATGCGGCATCCGCGTCGCGACGTGCTCGAGACCCATCACCTTCAACAACGCCAGGGCGTCAGACTTGGCTGCCGCCGGGTCCTGGCCGTAAATGCGGATGGGCGCCTCAGTGATGTTTTCCAAAACGTTGAAGTGCTCGAAAAGGTTGAACTGCTGGAACACCATGCCGATTCGAGCGGCGGCTCGGTCTGCCGCCCGCTTGCGACCACTTTTTAATGGGACGACCCCCTTCGGACCTTCCACGTAGCCGACCAACCCCCCGGACACTCGGACGACGCCACCGCTCACGGGCTCTACGTGGTTGACCAAGCGCAACAGGGTGCTCTTGCCGGAACCGCTCGGACCCATGATGCATACGACCTCACCGGTGCGCACGGTCAGGTTGATGTCCTGCAAAACGGTGACATCGCCATATTTTTTGACGACATGGTCCAATGCGATAACGATATCCCCGCCCGCTCCACGGGTGTCGATGGTATCGGTCGTCTGTCCGCGCGTGATGTGCTCGCGCATCACCTCAATGGCAGCAGCCGACCCCAGTGGCGGAGGATGGCCGTCGCCCCCGGGCTGCTGACGATCCCTGCGGTCGTAGTCGAAGGATCGCTCCAATCGGTACTGGAAAATTGCGATGACGGTCGTCGCCAGCATGTAGATTGCCGCGGCCGCGGCGAATACCGAGATGTACTTGAAATTGGCGGCGACGATTTGCTGGCTGCGCAAGGTGAGTTCGTTGACCGCGATCACGGACGCTAGGGAGGTGTCCTTGACCATCAGAATCGCCATACTGCAAAGAGACGGGGCAATCACGCGCAGCGCCTGTGGGATCTGAATCCGTACGAGGATCCGCGCGGGCGACATGCCTAAGGCGGTCCCCGCCTCCAGTTGCCCAGGCTTCACGGCCAACAGGCCTCCTCGAAACAGCTCGCACATGAATGCCGCGTAATTCACGGCCAGACCGAGAACGGCAGTCGGCTGGGCATCCAATTTCCACCCGAGATGAGGCAGGAGGTTGTACCAAAAGATTAGCTGGAGGAGCAGCGGCGTGCCCCTGATGACCCACATATAGGCTGCCACCGCCCACCGCAGCGGCAGCACTGGGGAGGAATGCAGGAGGGCGAGCACCAAACCCCAAACGATCGCCAGAGCGAATGCATATACAGCGATCTCTAGTGCCGTAACGAGGCCCCAGAGAAGTTCGGGAAGCGTCAAATAATGCAGGAACTCGCTCATCCCGTTCGTCTACTCCGAGGAAAGTTGTCCACACTACGCCCACGGCCGGCGCGGCGTAGGCGCGCGCCCACCGGGTCGCCTGCTCACGAACTAGTGTAGTGCGTCCTTAACTGCAGGCCAGGGCCAGCACCTGAAAAAAGTCCTAGGGGCGCACGAAGTTGCCCGCGGTGAAGCCGTACTTGGCGGCCAACTTTGCCGGCTCGTCCGTGGCGAGAAACTTCTTCATGGCTTCGGCTATAGGAGCGACGTGTGGACTGCCTTTTTTGAACGAAAAAGCGAACATGTTCGGCTTGCCGGTGCGGAAAGCCACTTTGAACTTGTCTGGTTTCTGGGCGGCGGCGTAATTGAAATTGCCCTCATCTTCGATCAGAGCCTCTACACGACCGTTTTCTAAGTCGAGCAGCTCTTGGGAGATGCTCGCGTAGTTTCGCATAGTGATGGCGCCTTGCCCCTTGTCGGTACACTCCTTCGCTGCGCTGTCGAGTGCCAACTTCAGCGGGTTCGAGAGCAGCCCCCCGACGACCTTGCCACACAAGTCGCTCCAGGACGTGACAGTGGAGGACGTTGACACCAACACCGCGAATCGGGTCGACAGAAAGTCGACGAAGTCGGCCTGTTCTCGCCGTTCGGGGGTGTTGTACAGGACCGTCACCATATCTATGCGTCCTGAGCCCAGAGCGGGCAGCAGACCGGCGAACGCCATTTTTTGATATTCGAAGTCGTAGCCTGCCATGCCGAGCACCCGCGCTGCGACATCCCGGTTGATGCCCGTGATTTGTGAATCCGGGCCAGAAAACTCGTACGGCGGGGCATCGCTGAGCGTGCCGATGACCAAGGTTTTCTTGGCTGGCGACTGCGCCTGGGCAGGTCCCCAACCCGAAAGTGCGAGTCCGACCATGGACAGCACCACAATGTAGAAGCGTGTCTTCGCCATGTCATGTCTCCCTTGAAGTGAAAGTCCCCCACTAAAGCGCGCGATGATTTTCCGACAAGCCCGCTCGTGGACCAAGTAAAGTGTCTGAGACATAAAGCTCGATGTCAAGCACCAATTAATGGACAATGAAACGATACACGGCTGTTGTCGCCAGATTCTGAACGAAATACAACGCGAAAGCCCGCACTTGGTGCGCAATGCCCCATTGCGATGCACATAGTGATTGACGCCAGCGTTCGAACTCAGCCGTAAACTTGCGATACCCATCTCTGATGAACCGAGGCCATACCGATGTCCCGTGAATCCGATCAAAAAAAATGGAGACCCGATATGACCAAGCCCATGGGGAGAGGAAGGGCCGTCAAAAAAGTCGGCACCGGTGCCTCACACGCCCAGGCCGCCGACAATGGCCGTCAGGAGCCGCAGAACCGCTTGGACGATTTAGACCGTCAGATCGTGCGCATCCTCCAAAAGAACGGTAGAACGAGTAACACCGACATCGCGAAGAACCTGGGAGTGACGGAGACGACTATTCGCAAGCGAATAGCCCAGTTGCTCGAGGAAGGAATGATGCACATCGTCGCCGTGCCCACGCCCAAGGCGGTTGGTGGCAACGTATCGGCGCTAATTGGTCTGTCAGTCAGCCTGCGTGCGATCCATGTAGTCAGCCAGCGACTGCGGGCTTGCCGCGAAGTGCGATACGTTGGGATGTCCGCCGGCCGGTACGACATCATTATCGAGATCTTTGCCCAAGACCAAGAGCGTCTCCTGGAGTTCATCACTGAGAAGCTCGGTGCGATCGAGGGCATTACGAGCGTCGAGACCTCGTTGATTCTGAAAATGGAAAAGTTTGCCTACGAGTGGGAGGTCTTCTAGCGACCTCGGCCGCGCCGTTGCGTTGACTTCCGAACTTGGCACTTGCATAATGGCCAACCTTTCGAACTAAAAGGTTGGAAAAGTGCCTGAAATCGACGAACTAAAACGTTTACTCGCCGCTCAGGGTGTCAAGTACTTCTTCGGCGCCTATACCGACGTGCATGGAGTGCCCAAGAGCAAGACCGTCCCGCTTGCCCATTTAGAGAGCGCGGCTAAGGGCTCGGAGCTCTACACCGTGGGGGCCCTCCAAGGGATGGGGGATCTCGGCCCGCATGAGAACGAGTGCATGGCCATCCCGGACCTAAGCCGCGTCGTGGTACTCCCCTGGGACAAGCGATTTGCCGTCGCGCCGGCGGATCTTTACCTGAATGGCGAACCTTACTCGCACGACCCGAGGCGTGTGCTGCGGGACGTGACTGCGAAAGCGAAGAAGATGGGGTTCAAGGCGAACGTGGGCATCGAGCCGGAGCTCTACGTCATGCGGCAATCTGGGACGGGCTGGGAACCCCTGGTCCCTTCAGATCGGTGGAATTCCCCGACTCGTGGGTATGACTTGGAATCGACGATGCTGGCCGACGCGTTCCTCGAACCAATGGTCGAGCATATGACTGCTTTGGATTGGGGCGTCTATTCTTTTGACCACGAGGGCGGCGACGGACAGTACGAGTTCGCCTTCAATTACACCGATGCCCTGACCATGGCTGACCGCATGGTGCTATTCCGGTTGATGGCGAAGCATGTGGCCCGAGGGCTCGGCTGCGTTGCGACCTTCATGCCAAAGCCCTTCGCCGATGACTTCGGCTCCGCCTCACACATCAACATCAGCCTCGCCGACGGCGCTGAGCGGAATGTTTTCGCTGACAGAGACGGGAAAAAGTACTCGAAGCTCTCGCGACAGTTTACTGCCGGGGTCCTCGAGCACGCGGGTGCCATTGCCGCTGTAGTCGCCCCCATCGTGAATTCGTATAAGAGGTTTACGTCCCGCGGCCAAATGGACGAGATCTCGTGGGCGCCGGTGAATCGCGCATGGGGTGATAACAATCGAACCCTGATGTGCAGGCTGCCAGTGAACCGGCACTGCCTGGAAGTACGCATAGCCGACGGCTCGGTTAACTTCTACCTAGGAATCGCGCTTGTCCTGGCTGCCGGCCTGGATGGGATCGAGCGTGATCTCGACCCAGGCAAGCCCGTCAACGAAAACACATACAAGCTCACCGCCGAGGAGCTGGGCAAGTACGGCGCACTCGGGCTTCCTAAGAGCCTCGATGAGGCCATTGGGGAGTTTGAGCGGGACAAATTGGCTCAGGAAGTGTTCGGCGAGAAGTTCCACCGCACCTACATTACGACCAAGCGAGACGAGTGGAACGAGTACAACACTGTCGTCACTGACTGGGAAATGCGTAAGTACTTTCACCGGATCTGACATCCCATGGCGCGAGAGAT
>SHUZ01000162.1 GCA_009694415.1 Acidimicrobiia bacterium | reverse complement strand
CCTCAGGACTCCCTAGTGCTTGTGGAAGACCCATCGCACGAGTTCGCAGTTGGCGTGATGCAATTGAACGGGTTTGTTGATTGCTTGATACCGCGCGGTGGACCTGAACTGATTGCTTCCGTGCGTGAACACGCGACAGTGCCAGTTGTGATCGATGGTGACGGCAACTGTCACGTGTACGTGGATGCAGACGCCGATCTCGATCAGGCGATCGAGATCGTCTTGAATGCCAAGACCCAACGGCCGGGCGTTTGCAACGCGGCTGAGTCGCTCGTTGTTCATGAGGCGGTCGCAGACGAGTGGCTTCCGCGCATCGCTACCGCCCTGATTGCCGAGGGTGTCGAATTGGTGGGGAACGATGGCGCACGGTCCCGTGTTTCGGAGATTGGGGTCGCCACCGACGACGACTTTGGCCGGGAGTTTCTCGCGCTGAAAATGAGCGTCGCGGTTGTGCCATCGCTCGACGCGGCGATTGCTCATGTAAACCGGTTCGGAACCGGGCATACCGAAGCGATCCTTACGCGAGACTTGGCGGCCGCTCATCGGTTCACCAAGGAGGTCGATGCCGCGGCGGTTGTGGTCAATGCGTCCACGCGCTTCACCGACGGCGAAGAATTTGGCTTCGGTGCAGAGATCGGTATCTCTACGCAGAAACTGCATGCTCGCGGCCCGATGGGGTTACGGGAGTTGACTACATATAAATATGTGATCTGGGGCACCGGACAGACAAGGGAATAAGTGGCCGAAAGATTTTCTTCCGTACAGGAAGTCGTAGACCGACTTCGAGATGTCGATTACCTAGCAGACACAGGGATTGCTGGTGTCGTCTATTTGGCAGACCGCCTGGAGAAGCCGATCCTTGTTGAAGGACCGGCCGGTGTCGGAAAGACTGAGTTGGCCAAGGCTGTCGCCGCGGTCACCGGCTCACGTCTCATCCGATTGCAGTGCTACGAGGGGCTAGACGAGTCGAAGGCGTTGTACGAGTGGAACTACAAGAAGCAATTGCTTCGCATCCAGGCAGATCGTGAGCACGAAACCGACTGGGCGGTAGTGGAGTCCGACATTTTCTCTGAGAGTTTTTTGTTGACGCGCCCATTGTTGGAGGCGATCCGTTGTGAGGAGCCGATCGTTCTTTTGATCGACGAGGTCGACAGGGTCGAGGTCGAAACCGAAGCGTTGTTACTAGAGGTGCTGTCTGACTTCCAGGTTTCAATTCCAGAGTTGGGGACAATCGTTGGCAAGCAGCGGCCGATTGTGATCCTGACTTCCAACAACACGCGGGAACTCTCAGAGGCATTGAAGCGGCGTTGCCTTTACCTGCACATCGACTATCCAGAACTAGAGCGCGAGAAGGAAATAGTGCGCGTCCGTGTTCCCGAGATCGACGAAGCGTTAGCAGAGCAAATCGCTCAAGTCGTGCGGTCGCTGCGGTCGCTCGACATCAAGAAGGCTCCTTCGATTTCGGAGACCATCGATTGGGCACGCACACTTCTGCTTCTTGGCCATGGCGCGGTCGATCAAGAGGTGATTGCGGACACCCTTCACGTGCTGCTCAAGTATCAGGGCGATATTGCCAAGGCCAAGAAGGAACTCGTCACTGAGGGCAAGAGCATTCTTCGCGGCACCGAAAGCGGTAAGACCTCATGAAGTCGCCCGTCGTCGCGCGGGGGTGAAATTGTGGCCTTCAACGCCGCGAAATTGTCGGACGCGATGACGCGAAACAAGCTTGAGGTGCCGTCGGGTGTTGGTGACGGCGTGCTACTCGACGTGTTTCAGGGATTTGTTCATGAACTGCGCGCTGCCGGTCTTCCTGTATCGATGACCGAGAACCTCGATGCGATGCGCGCAGTCGAAATTGTGCCGCTGTCAGATCGCGAGTCCTTGCGAGAAGTACTTGCTGCGACGCTCGTGAAGCACTTCCGCCACCGATCAGCATTCGACACGGTGTTTGACGTTTACTTCGCGCTCCATAGCGGAGGCGTCAATCCTGAAGAGGATGCGGAGCGTGGGGAGGTCGGTGACGCGGAAGAAACCGGCGGTGTCCCCGGGCAGCAAGGCAGTGGCGGAAGCGGCGAGGGAGTCAGCAACGAAGAGATTGCGGAGATGCTTCTTGCTGCTCTAATGAGTATGGACCGCGATCAATTGCGGGAACTTGCTGCAATGGCGGTGAGTCGGTTTGCTGGCATGGAGCCAGGCAGGCCAGTAGGTGGGACCTATTACCTCTATAGAACATTGCGGCAACTCGACTACGAGGCACTAACCGGGCGCATGATGGAGCGGGCAGCCGAACAAGTTCTAGATGGGGATACGGATTCGCCTGACGCGTCAGAGTCGCTGGAGGCCCGCTTCCAGCGTGAGGAGTACGAGGCGAGGCTGCGCGAGTTTCGGGACCTTGTTGAGGCTGAAATTCGCAAGCGTCTTGTAGCGGACCGCGGTGTTGAAGCAATGGCGCGCACACTTCGTAAGCCCCTACCCGAAGATGTCGACTTCATGCATGCTTCGCGTGAGGAGATGGCGCAGTTGCAAAAAGCGATCGAGCCGCTTACGCGGGCGTTGGCTGCGCGGTTGGCTCAACGACGAAAGCACCGCAACCGTGGGAACCTTGATTTTCGAGCGACCGTTCGCCATTCGCTCTCCTATGGTGGAGTGCCAGTAGAACCCCGCTTCAAGCATCCCCGGGTTTCGAAGCCAGAAATCATGGTGGTGGCCGACATCTCTGGATCGGTCGCCAGTTTTGCGCGATTCACCTTGCAGTTCGTATATGCGATGGCTGGACAGTTCTCGAAGGTGAGGTCGTGGGTATTCATTGATGGAATCGACGAGGTTACGAACTACTTCGCTGAATCGGACGAGATCTCCGAGGCCATCCATCGCGTGAATACCGAGGCCGATGTTGTCTGGGTAGACGGCCATTCCGATTACGGCCATGCCTTCGAGGTGTTCCATGACCGTCATCTATCCGAGGTCACCTCGAAGACGTCGATCATCTTGTTGGGTGATGCGCGCAACAACTATCACGCGTCTCAAGCGTGGGTCTTGAAGGAGCTTCGTCAAAAGGCGCGACGCTTGTTCTGGCTGAACCCGGAGCCGCGCGGCTATTGGGACACAGGAGATTCGATTGTGTCTGACTACGGCGTGCATTGCGACGGGACCTACGAATGTCGCAATCTTCGGCAACTTGAACGCTTCGTAGCGGCAGTAATCGAGGCCTAGCCCGACCTATCCATACGGGTGAAAAGCGCGTCGGTTAGCTCTGCGATAGCCGCCAACTGAGTTCGGTCTGTCACGTGCAACTCGGGGTCATTGCCCACGCTCAAAACGCTTCCGGCATTTTCGAGTCGGGACTCCGTTGTCGTCGTTGTCGCCGAACCGTTCTCGCCGTCGCTAGCGAGGAGTTCACCTTCGAACGTCAGCGTCGCCCAATCTGCGTGCAGTTCTAGCCGCGCATACTCACAAACACGCGCGCTGAGTTCCGTCCTTGTCTCGGCGGTGACGAGACGGGTGACGGCTTTAAGGGTTTCCATGCGCGCATTGGGCATGTGGTCAACTTCGCGCACGCTTTCGACGGATGCGCCGTCGACCTCTGCGATTTCCTTGATGAGCACTGCGACTACCGAGATATCGGGCAGTACAACTGCGAAGTCATCTACTGCTTCGCCAGCGTCATGTTCAAGCACGTCGATTCGTACGATGTCACCTCGGAGTGATCCGATCCGAGAGGCAACTTGACCGAGCGCTCCAGGACGGTCGGCGAGCCTCACACGCACTAGGACATGTGCCGGAATGGTCATGTCGTGATGCCATCGGCCGAATGTATTGGCATGTCATGCTCCGGTTTTGAGGTTCGCGCACGTTAGCGCGGCCTGCCGAACATGTCGCCAGGGTTTGCCGCTCTATAACCGACGGCGTCTCGTCGTACACTTAGGATGTGAAAGAACGGGTCGGCGTATTCGGAGGTACGTTCGATCCGGTGCATGTCGGACATGTGACCGCCGCGGTCGATGTACGCGATGCATTAGATCTTGACCGCGTGCTGTTGGTTCCTGCGGGAGAGCCGTGGCAGAAGGCGAGCAGAAGCGTTTCCGAGCGAGACATGCGGGTCGACATGGCCGATCTAGCGTGTGCGGATCTAGTTGGGATCGAGGTGTCGCGAATCGAAATCGATCGGGATGGGCCATCGGTAACAGCCGACACGCTCGAAGCCCTTGGCGCAGTCGACCGCGAGTTGTTTTTGATTCTTGGTGCCGATGCAGCGGCGAACATGTCTACGTGGAAGAGGCTGCCCGACACGCGCCTTCTCTGTACCGTCGTTGTCGTAACGCGTGATGGTGAAACTGCAGATCCGCCTGGCGACGATTGGAAGTGGGAGCAGGTACGTGTACCACGGCTAGATGTTTCGTCATCGGATTTGCGAGATCGGATAGCGAACGGGCGGCCCATTGATGGGTTGGTCCCAGCGCCCGTGGTGCGCTTTATTTATAAAAACGACCTCTACACTTCGGCCTGATGACGCAGTCTGTTGGCGACCCCGAGATAGAACCGTCGCAAGGGCTTACGAGACGTGATCGCCGGGAACAAAGTTCGCGCCGCAAACGTTCAGGTAGGTCGCGTGGGACGGGCCTTAAGAGCCAGAAAAATCCAAGTGAACCCGAACGGACTGTTGTTGAGGCACCTTTGCAGGATGACCGTCGATCGCGGCGCAAGCGCGCCTCCCGCAATCATTTCTGGACCGTCGTCATTCCAAGCATCGCCATAGCTCTCGCCATAACGGTTGGGATAGGTGACTTGCTGCGTTCGAACGATGACTCAGGTCCCAGATCGGGATCGAAGCCGGACAGCAAGCCATACAACGACACGCTTCTAATGGCACACACAGGAAGCGATGGTCGCGGTGACTTGTTTGCACTGGTTGGCACGGGGCCGCGGGCCACATCGGTCTTGCTTATTCCGGCGGCCACCCAGGTAGAGGTTCCGTCGCTTGGAGTGCAGACCCTTGCTTCTCTTCCAACGCAGGGTGATAGTGCGCTACTGGCAACCACGGTGGAGAACATGCTCGGCGTGCGAGTAGGGAGCGCAATCGTCCTCGATGACGCCGCGCTCGGCGACGCACTGGCGCACGTAGCTCCCTTGACAGTCGACCTGCATGCCAATGTGAAACTTGACGACGAAACAACCATCCCGAGCGGCACACAGAAGCTGGATGCCGCGACCGCTGCGCGAGTGTTGACGGTTCCTCAATCCGGAAGCGAACTCGACCGCTTGGTAACGGTGCAGGATGTACTCGATGGGTGGTTCGCTGGTTTGCGTCGCGAACAAGCGGCGTCTGCGTCAGTGGCAGCGCGTCCCGAACTTGGGGTACTAGTGGATGTAGCGAACAGTCAAGGTCACCGTACCGACACGCTCGCGGTCGCGTCAGTCGCGACGGGTAGCGGTGAACGTTTCGAAGTGCGGCG
>SHUZ01000161.1 GCA_009694415.1 Acidimicrobiia bacterium | reverse complement strand
GAAGCATTTCTTGGTGCGTGTCGAAATCCGTATCCACGTCGTTCCCGGTAGGTAGGTAATGAACTGTGCCGACGTTTATCGACATTCAAATATCCCTGACACATATGTCAGATAGACAACGCTAGCGGGTAGGGTTTGGCCCGTGCGACTGCGTTACGGAGCCAAAGAAGAGGATTTTCGCGCCGATCTCGTGCAGTGGCTAGAGGCGAACGCTCCGACAAGCGACGTACTCATGCAACCAAAGTTGTCAAGCGCTCATCTGTCCGATTGGTCGCGAAAATGGCAGAGAACATTGTTCGACGCGGGATGGCTGGTACCGGGGTGGCCTTCGGAACTGGGGGGCAGAAACGCAACTCCCGTGGAGCAAATGATCTACTTCGAGGAGTTGTCGCGCAGGGAGATTCCGCGCAGCCTCAATCCGCAAGGCCTCAGCATCATTTCGCCTTCGATACGCGATTACGGAACGCCCGAACAGCGGGAACAGTTCTTGCTCCCCACATTGCGCGCCGAGGTCTCGTGGTGCTTGGGCATGAGTGAACCCCAAGCAGGTAGCGATTTAGCGAGTCTCCGTACGCGAGCTGTGCTGGACGGCGATCACTTCGTTGTAAACGGGCAAAAAGTGTGGACGTCGGGCGCGCATCATGCAGATTGGTGCCTTTGCTTTGTCCGCACTGATCCAGAGGTGCCCAAGCACAAAGGCATCAGCGCGCTCATCGTCGACATGAAGACGCCGGGCGTCGAGGCGCGGCCGTTCGCCGAGCTGTCCGAACCGGACTACCACGATTTCAACGAAGTGTTCTTCACGGACGCGATCGTTCCCCGCGCCAATCTGCTTGGCGAATTGAACGGCGGTTGGCCGATTACCCAAGGCTCACTTGCGCACGAGCGCGCGATGCTCTGGATCGATTTTGCATACAACCTCGAACGCGCGACCCGCGGCCTTGTAGACCTAGGTGACGAAGAATCTTCTACCGGTGGACGGATCGGCGACGACCCGGTCTACCGCGATGCCGTGGCACAATCCGCGATAGATGCGCAAGCGTTGATGTGTATGGGCTACCGCGGATTTTCTAAGTTCATGGCAGGGAGAGCCGCGCCTGAGCATTCGTTGCTCAAGTTGTTCGGAAGCGAGAGCATCCAACGCAGCCTCGAGCTCGGTCTGATGTCAGAAGGATGCCGAGGGTTGGATACGGAATCGCGAGGGCCGCGAATGTGGCGAGTGGGATCTTGGGCTACGCAATGGCTGCGCAGTTTTGGTGCAACGATTCCGGGTGGAACCAGTGAGATTCAGCGCAACATTATTGCGGAGCGTGTATTGGGAATGCCGCGCCGCTAAACCTTGGGATGTGTCGCGGATGCGGGGCGCCCGACTGCCAGGTGGAGAGTGAGTGATGGCCGAGAAGGTTTTGAGCGATTTAGAGAAGGCGAAGATGGCAACGCCTTTGTGGGAACAGGTCAAGCAAGCCATCGATGCAGGCGACAGCGACGCAGCGAAGGAGATCCTTGACAAGACGGTCGCGCAGTGGGCGAGCCTGAAGGATTATTCGATCAACTGGATTGCCAGTCTGCTCACCTTTGTTGCAGAGGAGCTTGGCGAAGATGCGGTTGAACGTGCGCTTCGAAAGACCGGCGATGAGTTTGTGCGGCCGCGACGCAGCACCGGTAACGACTGGGGCAACTTGCCTGCGGCACAACGGGCGAAGGTGATTGCGCGTTCCATGCTCGCCAACATGGGTGATGTCGAGGTGAGTGAGGACGAAGAGAAAATCACGCTTTCCTTCCGATGCGGAAGTGGAGGGAAGTTGATCGATGACGGGCGTTACGAAGGCGACGACGCGTACTGGACCCTTCGTGAGGCTGGACCTCGAACGTTCATGCGCGAGTCATTGCCTGTGTATTGCGCTCACTGCTCGATCAATAACGAAATTCAGCCGATCGAATGGGGCGATGCACCAACAAGCATCGAGTATCCGAGCGAAGGACAGGGCGGCAGATGTACTCACTTCGTATACAAGGATGTTGCCTACACGCCAGACGACGCGTACCGCCGTGTAGGCAAGGAACCACCTGAGTAGTCGCGCTAACGACTCAAGCCTGCGGCTCGAATAGCTCTTCAATTCCTTCTTCGAGCGATGTAGTTGGTGACCAGTTCGGCGGGGGATCAGAGATCATCCATGGGCGCAGCATCTCGCGAGGGCGCGCTTCCCTTGCTCCCCATCGAGCATCGATGGTCCTACCGGTGACAGCCTCTATGCGTTGTACGAGTTCCTTGAGGGTGATTGCTGTACCGCTCGACGCGCCGTATGTCGCGCCGGACTCGCCGTTTGCAGTCGCGAGGAGAGCGGATACGGCATCGGACACGTGAAGCAAGTCGATTAGTTGTGTGCCATCAGTAAGTTCAACTGGTAGTCCTTCTCGCACCGCCCGTACAAGATGGGGGAGCAACTTCGGTCGCGTGTCTCCCTGCCCGTACGTGTCGGTGAGTTCCAGAGTTACTACGTCGAGATGCTCCACCTCTTGGTAGAAGCGCAGGACGTCGGTGAAAGCCTGCTTGGTGGCAGCGTAAAGCGAGACGGGGCTGTAGGTCTGCGCGTCGTAGTGCTGCCAGACGGTTCCCGTGCTCACGAACCGGCAATCGCCAGACTGTGACACGGCTTCGCTGACCTTCGCCCCGAACCCGATGTTGGTTTCGATCATCGGATCGATGTCCGCCGCCACATGGACTCCACGAAATGCTGTTGCTAGGTGAAAGCACACCGTCGGTCTTATGTTCGCGACGACAGAGGTGATTTGTGCGACGTCGCCAGACACCGTGTGTTGGTCGACAGCAGTTGGCAAGTCTGAATCGGTCGCCCTCACAAGAGCGGCAACGCTCCAGCCGTCTTCGACCAGGCGGCGCACCAGATGGCGGCCTATGAAGCCTGTCGCGCCGGTTACCAGAGCGCGACGGCCCTCAACGGATGTAGGGGTAGGCGTGATGTGGGTCAGGGTACCGCCCACGCATCATCTACCGTGGACGTTTGTGGGGCACGACCCGAACGAGGGACACCTCGACAAACTGGCCCAGCCGGCACCGATCGCACGGCTGGTCGGCTTCGACGGACTCCGTGCAGTTGCAGCCCTGTCGATTTTTGCGTACCACTTCTCGATCAATGTTGTGTTCTGGTCGGCTTCGTCCGAGTTGTTCGATGTCCTCAACCAACTGCGTGTTGGCGTCTGGGTGTTCTTTGTAGTTTCTGGGTTTCTTCTATACCGGCCATACGTAGCGGCCCTCCGCAAGGGGGCAGGTGGCCCGCGGCTTGGGACCTACACGTGGCATCGTTTCCTGCGCCTGTTCCCCGCATACTTCGTCGCCCTTGTGCTCTTGACATATGTATTCCACAAGACGCACTCCCAAGACTTCTCTAGTTTTCTGACGCAACTTGGGTTGCTGCAGATCTACGTTCGTTCTGAACTTTTGCTGGGTATCGACGTCACTTGGAGCCTCGCGACCGAAGTCAGTTTCTATATTTTCTTGCCCTGCTACGCAGCACTGATCGCAGTTCTCAGTCGACATCGACGGGTCATAGTGATGGAGACAGTCGGCCTACTCGTCATGGTCATCATTGGATTCGGGTGGCAAATAGTGTCCAACGGCCATGTGCTGCAGTCGGCTTGGTTGCCTAGTTTCCTCCCGGTATTCGCGGCAGGGATGGCGCTCGCTGTGATCAAGGAGCACGCACCTGCCAACATGCGCGGTCTGCGCACGTTCGTCGAACGACATGGACTGCTTTGTTGGGCGACGGCGGCTGTGCTGTTGATCGTCAAGGGGTTGACGGTGCCGACTATTGGTTTTGAACACGGGTTCGCGATCGTCCCGCAAACCGTCTTCACGGCAGTCGCATTTCTCGTCGTTGCGCCATGTGCGTTGGCGACGCCAGGCGCACGAGCGGTACGGGTTCTCGATTGGCGACCGTTGCAACTTGTTGGCGTAGTCAGCTACGGGTTATTTCTCTGGCACGTTTCGATCATTCGATGGGTACAACTCGAGTGGATTCCATCCGAGGACCCAATGTTCGCGAGGAACCTCGTGGTGTTTGTTGTGTCGCTCGTCGTGACGCTGGCAGTCGCAACCGCAAGCTGGGTGGCGGTCGAACGACCAATGCTCCGCCTCGCCCACCGCCGCTAGCTCTCAGCTCTATTCGGGTGCAGATTGGTCGCTGGAGCGACCAATCTGCACCCCGAAAACAGTGTTTAGGGTGTGGCCGCTGCGGGGGCCGACATGCCGGTCGGTGTCGCGGCTGCTGCGGGTTGGCGTTTGGTGATTACCACCATTGCTCCGAGCGTGACCGCATACGCCACTGCACCGATCCAGTACGAAGTGGAGATCCCGAGGAACAAAGCGATCACCACTCCGAGCACCGATGCTGACACCGACATCGCTCCGTTGATTCCCCATAAGAAAGCAGTAGGGCTTCCCGGCCGCGCCGATGCAGCCCGCATGCCGATTGCAAACGGCATGCCCATAGCCAATCCGAGAGGCATAAGCATCGCCACCGCGATTGCGACACGTGTGGGGGTAGTAGCGGCGTTGGTCGCCCGAATAATCATTGGCGCGGCGACCCCCATGATGGTCACGACAGCTAGCAACACACACAACGGTGCGATTGCCGTGATGGGCCGATCCTCTCTTACGAAGCGTTCGGTCAGCATGCTTCCAACACCGGAGAACAACAGCACCGAGAACAGCACCACAGACAACGCGGCCGTCGGATTGCCGAGGTAAATACTTAGCCGCTGCAGCATCGCGATTTCGACCAAGAGAAACGCAAGCCCGATCCCGCCGAAGTATACGTAGAACGGCGCCATTCCTCTGTGACGGGTGCGTTCGGTCGTGACGATCAACGGCACCATGATGCACATGATGGTCAGCCCGATAACGCTGATCGCGAGTAACGCGAGAACAAACACGGGACGCGTTACGAGAGTGTTCTTGAGGATGTCGGTCGAAAAGACAGTTTGCAGGTCCGCCATCTGAAAGAAGAACGGCCGGTTGTCGCTCGGCGGCGAAATGTCTTCGCGGAACTCTGCAACCACCGGCCCTGGACCGCCAGGAGCAACGAGCCGCTCGAAGGTCTTGTCCTCTGCAATTGCTGGTGTGAGAATGGCGAACCAGCCGTTTGCTTCTGCTACTGCATTCAGTGTCGCAATATCGTCGGGGGTGAACGGATCAATGCTCGTAAGTACCGTCGCTGGATTCGCATCAATGCCAGTCGGTTGTTGCTTATAAACCAAGATGTGATCGCGCGGGTTCTCAATACCGCGATTTACAAGACTTTGCGCGGCGAGCCCAACGGTGCGGTAGGCCTCGAGGGGTGTAGCAAACCCTTCAAGTTGGTACCACCTCGTAATGCTGAGCACCCCGCCCGGCTTGAGTCGGTCTAGGTATGTCTCAAACGCCTCGGTCGTATACAGCGAGTTCTCGCTGAGAGCGAAGGCGCCGGCACCCGTTGCGGCCCAGG
>SHUZ01000160.1 GCA_009694415.1 Acidimicrobiia bacterium | reverse complement strand
ACTCCGGTTACAACGCGCGCTGTGCCGATCGCGTAGGGCACCGTCGAAATAACATCTAGCACGCCGTAGATCCAAGGATTGACTCCGTAGTCGCCAAGTGTTTTCCAGACCACGATCGCGCGTCCCAGGCCGTACGCAAGGGCCGCTACAACCCAGAGGACCTCGACCATCCTCCGCCGTTCGTCGGTCATCCGAGCCACGGCGATCGGCTCCCCCGAAACAATTTCGTCATTCGAATCGGTGGCTGGCACGACAACAAGGTACTTCCCGTTACCCGTAGAAACGACACGCAGATGTCCCCACTCCGAAACGTAACGGGCATCCCATTAGAGTGGAGCAAATGTCTAACAAGTCGGCGAACCCGGACCAGCTCTTTTCGAAGCGCGATGTACGAGTCGCATGGAGCATCCACGCCCTGACGGCGAGTGGAGTCATCCTCGGCGCTTTCGGTCTAGAGGCAGTAGTACACAACTACCCCCGAAGCGCGATCGTTTGGCTAATAGTCGCAATGATTGTGGACGGCATAGACGGACCAATCGCGCGCCACTTCAATGTGCGCGGGGCTATCCCAAACATTGACGGAAACATCCTCGATCTGGTTGTTGACTACCTAACCTGCGTAGCGGTGCCGGTCGCGTTCATGGCGCGTTTCGATATGTTTCCTCCTGGGTGGATTGTGCCGCTGAGCTTCGCGATCCTGTTTACGTCGGTGATTTGGTTCGCGCGAACCGACTTAATGACCGATGACCATTGGTTCCGAGGCTTCCCTGCGATCTGGAATCTGGTCGCTCCAACACTTTTCTTGCTCGACTCTTCGTATCAAGTCAACATCATTGTGACGATCGCTTTGTGTTGCCTCACATTGTCGAGCGTCAAGTTCGTCCATCCGGTGCAGGTGCGCGCGAACCGCAACGTGAACATCACCGTTACCGCCATCTGGCTGGCAGCCATGCTCTGGTGCACGCTCGCGTGGCCTTCCATGCCTCCAGTTGGAGACGCCGTACTCATACTCGCGCCCGCTTGGTTCGCGTACATCACAGTGCGGCGCACTTTGCGAGGGAGCAGCGCGGAGGTGCCTTCGCAACCCCGCCTGCCCAACCTCTAGTACCTGTAGTGGTCCGCCTTGTAAGGACCGTCTTGAGGGATTCCTAAATACTCGGACTGGTAATCGCTAAGCCGTGTGAGTTTCACTCCAAGTTTTTCTAGGTGCAGGCGAGCAACCTCTTCATCGAGATGCTTAGGCAACGTGTACACCCGTCGCTCGTACTTGCCGGTGTTCCCAAATAACTCAATCTGCGCCATCACTTGATTCGTGAAACTGTTCGACATCACGAAACTCGGGTGGCCTGTTGCGCAACCGAGGTTCAACAAACGGCCTTCGGCAAGGATGATTACGGAATGGGCCACATTCGTAGGCGTCGCTGGGAACGCCCACTCGTCTACCTGCGGCTTGATGGTGATCCGTTCAATGCCAGGAACCTTCGCGAGGCCGGCCATGTCGATCTCGTTATCGAAATGTCCGATGTTCCCGACGATGGCGTTGTGCTTCATCTGGCCCATCTGCTCGGCCGATACCACCATGCTGTTGCCGGTTGCGGTAATGACAAGGTCTGCTGATTCGATCGCCTCATCGAGAGTTGTTACCTCATAACCCTCCATTGCGGCCTGTAGCGCACAGATCGGATCTATCTCCGTCACGAGCACGCGAGCACCTTGGCCCCGCAGCGACTGAGCGCTCCCTTTACCGACATCTCCATAGCCGCATACGACTGCAATCTTTCCGGCAAGCATGACGTCGGTCGCCCGGCAAATGCCATCGACAAGCGAGTGCCTTACGCCGTAAAGGTTGTCGAACTTCGACTTCGTCACTGAGTCATTCACGTTGATGGCCGGAAATAGCAGAGTTCCGGCTTCTGTCATCTGGTACAGCCGGTGTACACCGGTGGTGGTTTCTTCAGTCACTCCCTGAAGCTCAGCTGCCATCTTGTGCCACAACTGCGAATCCTCGGAGAGAATGCGCCCGAGCAACCCGAGCACGACTTCGAACTCTTCGGAGTCGGCGCTCGCTGGGTCAGGAACTGCTCCAGCGTCTTCAAACTCAACGCCCTTGTGCACCAACAACGTGGCATCGCCGCCGTCATCGAGGATCATGTTGGGGCCAGAGAAACCCGGCCACGTGAGTGCCCGTTCAGTGCACCACCAGTACTCCTCAAGGCTCTCGCCTTTCCACGCATATACCGGTATTCCTGCTGTCGCAATTGCCGCAGCAGCGTGATCCTGGGTCGAGAAGATGTTGCAACTCGCCCATCGGACGTCGGCGCCGAGCGCAGTGAGTGTCTCGATCAGCACTGCGGTCTGAATCGTCATATGCAGTGAACCTGTAATGCGGGCGCCTTCAAGGGGCCGGGTTACCGAGTAACGATCCCTGAGAGCCATGAGACCTGGCATCTCATGTTCTGCCAGTTCAATCTCTTTGCGACCGAACTCGGCAAGGGAAAGGTCAGCGACTTTGTAATCAGTAAAGCCCACGTCGATTGCGGATGTGGTGGTCGTCATATAGGACTCCTTCGCGTTGGATCGGAATGTTCACCCCGATCGGTTTCTGCGTCTGGAGTCGGCCCGGTTCACCGGGTGACAGCCCCGAAGAGCCCGACCAAGTTCACAGCGTAGCACGTCAGACCGCGAGTTCTCGCTTGAGGTGGTCAATGGCAGGGATCGGCCCGGGATCTACATCGTTCGCAAGCGCCATGTAACAACTAACCCAGTCTCCGAAATACATGAGATCGAGCAATTGAGCCAACCGCCCGTCTCCTTGCGCACGCGCCTCAACCACTTTGGCAACGCATTCATCTACGAGCGATCGCGTGATGTCGAATCGCGGCTGAAGGCGTTTGTGTTCAAAACTATGACGCAGTTCAATCAAGGTAATGACCTGTCGTGTCACATCACCGTGTTGTCCCCACCCGCAGATTTCATTGTGGTCGAGTTCAGGATATGAGGCATAGAACGCTGGAGCCTTGGCGTTTTCATTGACATCGCACTTCCAGCGCATCGCAGCGACGGCACCCAGCGCTCCCCCGCCGTAGACCAGCGGGATCGTGCGGTCGATCTGACGCGCGAGTTCGCGCGCCGGGTTCGCTTCGCCAACCACGCTAGGACTGCACAGATCACGCCGTCTCTCCAACTGCTTCGTCGCGTCGCGCAACCATGCACTCGCGTCCGGCAGAAGGCCGATCTTCTCGAGACAAACGAAGAGCGGTGCAATTAGTGCGCCGAGCGCCGCCCGCGGCATGTAACCATCTGGACAGCCGACGTGCAGGCCACCAGCTTCCGTTGCGAAGCGTGCGAGTTCGCCGCCGTTAGATACAGCTACCAGTCGCGCGCCCGCATCGACTGCACCCCTCGCCATTGAAAGCGTCTCTTCAGTTCCTCCGGAATACGACATCGCGAATGCGAGGGTGCGCGGCCCTATGTATGCAGGTGTTCGGTATTGCCTGAGCACATTGATCGGAATCGGGAGCGTCGCGTTGCTTACCGCAGCAAGCACGTCGCCGCTAATTCCAGAGCCGCCCATGCCAAGAATGACGATGTTGTCGACATCGGATGGACCTGGAAGATCCCCGGGTTGCACCGATGCGGAAGCCGCTACGTGAGCAGCTTCTAGTTGTTCAGGTAGCCCGCCGACCGCGCTTAGAAAACCGAGTGAGTCGACAGCCATTATCAGGCCTCGAACGACGGGTTAATTCCCTCGGATTCAGCCTTCGCAATGAGGCGCGCATGTTCTGCATCGCTAACCGACTCGGCTTCATCGACGAGCATGATCGGAATGTCGTCGCGTACCGAATAGCCCCGCTTCAATCGAGGGTTATAGAGCGTTTCTTCGTCGGCGAAGTAGAGCAGGGGTCCCTTGTCGGTTGGACAAGCCAAAATCTCAAGTAGCTGGGGGTCAAGCGTCATCGATCTCTCCTAAGACTCGCGGATCAGTGCAAGCAAACTCTGCGTATGAGCATCGCACGTTGCGCGGTCCGATGCCTCAAGGTTGAGACGAAGCAAGGGTTCCGTGTTACTGGACCGCAAGTTAAACCACCAGTCGTCCATCTCGACAGTGAGGCCGTCGAGCCGATCTTGGGCCGCGTCCGAGAACTCCGCGGCAATACGTTCGATTACGAGAGCCGGGTCAGTGACTTCGCTATTGATTTCACCGCTCTGGGCGTATCGCTCATACGGCAACCGAAGTGTCGACAACGGCGTTTGATGGAGAGACAGTTGTTCAAGCACCATCATCGCAGCGATCGATCCGGAGTCTGCGCGCCAGTTATCTCGGAAGTAGTAGTGAGCCGAATGTTCCCCACCGAATACTGCCCCTGTCTCTGCCATCACCTGCTTGATAAATGAGTGCCCCACTCGAGACCGAACAGGTATGCCACCCAGTTCACGAATCACCTCGGGCACCGCTTTGGAACAGATGAGGTTGTGAACCACCTTCTCCCCTGGTTCACAACGATCGAGGATCCCCTTGGCAACAATCGCCGTGGTTGTCGAACCCGAAACCGCGGCACCCTGATCGTCCACCAAGAACACGCGATCTGCGTCGCCGTCGAACGCCAGTCCTACGTCCGCGCCAGACTCGACTACCGCCTTCTGAAGCGCTACGAGATTCTCCGGTTGTATCGGATCAGCGGGATGGTTCGGAAATGATCCGTCGAGTTCGGCGAATAACACGGTGAGGTCAATTGGCGTTGTGGAGAAGACGGCTGGCACAACCAGGCCCCCCATGCCGTTCGCAGTATCTGCAATCACCTTGAGCGGCCGCAGCGCCTTTAGATCCACAAACGAGCGGACATGCTCTCCGAACTCCTCGAGCAGATCATGGCGTTCTACCGATCCAACTTCCTCGGAACGTTCAAGTAATCCTGCCGCAACAGCTTCCTTGATCTGCGCTAGCCCAGTTGCTTCGCCGACCGGTGCGGCCTTGGCGCGGCACAACTTGATCCCGTTGTACTGAGACGGATTGTGGCTCGCCGTGAACATCGCTCCTGGAGCATCGAATCGGGCCGACGCGAAGTACAAGAGATCGGTGGAGGCGAGACCAATGTCCATCACGTCTGCCCCTGCGAGGGTTGCACCGTCGATAAATGCCGCAGAAAGAGGGATCGATGATTCACGCATGTCATGGCCGACAACAACGGTTGATGCTGCGGTGAATCGCACAAACGCATTTCCGACTCTTCGCGCGACGGCCTCATCGATCTCCTCGGGATAAAGCCCGCGGATGTCGTATGCCTTGAAGATTGTGTCCAAAGCGTCAGCCACAGCTGTGGGAACTCCTATCGTCACCCTGGCTGCCCAGCGGTCCGGCCCCGGGTACAACACCTCCCGAGAACGGTAAGGGTGTCGATCTTAGACCTGAGCGCCCTACGTCTACCGTGCTCTGGCCCGTCGTCGTCGGGAACCGGGACGCCAGCGTATTAGTAAAACGAGACCAACTATACCGATCAAAGACACC
>SHUZ01000159.1 GCA_009694415.1 Acidimicrobiia bacterium | reverse complement strand
CACGGCGCCGGCCGATGTATATCCCGCGTGGACCCCTGGATCGGGTCCTGCACTATTGGCGATGAACGAGTTCGGCAAGTTGTATCCAGCCGGCTCGCAAGTTGATTTAGGGACTCCCGCATACTGGAACGGGTTCCCTATAGGACGCGGTTTGGCCTTGATGCCGGGCGGAACCGGCGGCTATGCACTAGATGGTTGGGGAGGGCTCCACAGATTCGGTAATGCACCGGTCCCTTGGGGAAGTCCATATTGGCGTGAATGGGATATTGCGCGTGATGTCGAGTTGGCTCGCGACGGCGGCGGCTATGTGCTCGATGGGTGGGGAGGGATCCACCCATTCGGCGGAGCACCTAAACTCATTGGCGGGCCGTACTTCAGTGGGTGGGATGTCGCGCGCGCTCTTGTGTTGTTGCCAGATGGTACGGGGGCTTATGTTTTGGATGCCTGGGGAGGTATGCATCCCGTTGGTTCGGCAGCGAGGGCATCCAATGGCCCGTATTGGCCCGGGCGCGGCTGGGCGGTGGACCTAGAAATCGCGTCCGATGGCGCTGGGATGCTGCTGCTAGATGCGTTCGGTGGCATCTGGCCGATAGGCGGTGCCGCGACACCGACGGGGGTCCCATACTTCGGCTATCAATTCGCGCGTTCTCTCGCAACAGTGAGCGGAACACCAGGCGGTTACGTACTTGACCGGTCTGGTCGTATTCACGGGTTCGGCGGCGCGCCAGCGATTTCGCAGGCGCAAAGCAACTTCGTTTTGGCGTTCGCGCTGGAAGCGTCTTGAACCCCGAACTACCTTGACGAACGCGTCGCGATCAGTCGCGATCGAACTTGATGTTTAATGGTAGATGCACGATTCCCGCAACCTTGCCGCTGCCCAAGACCTCGATGACGTCTTGTCCAGCCCTGTGGTCGTACTCGACGCCGCCGTCATGAGTGTGGACGCCAAGCGAAACTTCATAGATGCCACCTAATAGCGGAACCTCTTCGAACTCGAACACGACCTGACCTTTGCCCTCGACCGATCCGGGGTCGGCATCGATTGTGTCTGTGTTCGTACCGAATAGAAGGTTTCCATTTTGGTCGTGGATATTTATCGCAAAAACCACGTCATCAACGCGTGTGGGCGAGTTGTACTGCAATACAACTCGCAGCGGTTCACCCGCGCGCAGGTACCTGCGTTCGGGTTGCGCGTACTCGATCGATCCGCCGGTGATTCGAACTTGTTGGTGTTTGCGCCACTCGTCTGTTGAGCCTTGTTCTGTTTTTGGATCCGCTTCTTCGGATACTTCGTGTTCGCGTTTTAACAGCGAGTCCCTGAACACTAAAACGGCCTCGGCTGGGTCACCGAGTGAGATCACCTTGCCGTGGTCGAGGACAGCAGCGCGATCGCAGATCTGGCGCACCGTTTCTACGCCATGGGTAACGAGTAAAATGGTGCGGCCTTCGGTCTGAAACTCGCGTATGCGCTGCATGCACTTGCGTTGGAAGGCCTCGTCGCCCACTGCAAGCACTTCGTCAATAAGCAGCAACTGTGGCTCGACGTTCACTGCTACGGCAAAGGCAAGTCGAGCGTACATGCCCGACGAGTAATGCTTGACCGGTAGATCGATGAATTCTTCCAGTTCAGCAAATGCCACGATGTCGTCGAAAATCCGAAGCGTGTCGCGCTTTGTGAGACCGATTATTGATGAGTTGAGGAAAATATTTTCTCGCCCAGTGAGGTCAGGGTGAAACCCCGAGCCGAGTTCCAGGAGTGCAGCCGTGCGCCCGCTCTTGGTGATCCGGCCACTTGTCGGTCGCAATATTCCTGAGATGCATTTGAGCAGCGTGGATTTACCCGATCCGTTCTGCCCGATCAAGCCGATCGTTTCCCCTTCGACGATGTCGAGACTGATATCTCTGAGTGCCCAAAACTCTTCGTACGGGTTGCGCCCGACGCGGATGATTCGTTCTTTTAGCGACGCAGGCTTTTCTTTGTAGAGGCGGAACCGTTTCGAAACGTTGTCGACGTGTATCGCGGAGCCCATTAATTCTCAGAGCTCTTCTG
This sequence comes from Acidimicrobiia bacterium, assembly GCA_009694415.1. Classification (GTDB taxonomy): domain Bacteria; phylum Actinomycetota; class Acidimicrobiia; order IMCC26256; family JAENVU01; genus SHUZ01. The sequence continues at coordinate 3,461 of SHUZ01000159.1, read as the reverse complement.
CAAAATTGTCTTCGAGGCGCCCGAATAGAACGAGCGCGCCGATGAGAATGACGAATGACACACTCGCGATGATCCCGAGATTACGTAGGTACCACCAGACAGACTCCTCCGGCAGGATTTCGATCGTTTTATTAGTTGTCGGGTCGTAATAACTCGTCCGGTTGTATACCGCGCGCTGAAACGTAATGACGATCGCAGTCAACGGATTCGCAAGCGCCCATGTGCCGATCCGATTGCTAAGCAGGGTATACGGGTAGACGATTGGCGTTGCCCAGAACCAGGCCAGGAGCACGAGCTCGAGCAAGTGTTGGGTATCTCTTAGGTAGACGTTCAGTGCAGACAGCGCTATACCCAGCGCCGCCGTGAAAAGCAGAAGCGTTATTAGCGCCGCTGGCAGTAAGAGGCAGAACTGTAAGGACGGCGCGTATCTGAATACGGCTAGAGCCAGTGCGAGGACTATGAGCTGTAAGAAATAGTGGACTAGGCCGGCACCGATGGTTGACAGCGGGAGCACCTCTCGTGGGAACCAAACCTTTTTGATCAGTCCAGCGTTGCCAACTATCGAACTTGTGGAAGCTCCTAGAGCAGCAGAGAACAAGTTCCACGGCAGGAGTCCAGCAAGAAAAAAAATGGCGAAGTACGGAAGGCCAGAGCCGAGCACGACCTGGAATACGAAAGTGAATACGACCAGGTAGAGAGCGGGGTTTAGCAGAGACCAAAAGAAACCCAGCGTGCTGTTCTTGTACTTGAGCTTTAGTTCCTTGCGGACCAGGTTGAGAAGTAACTCTCTATTTCTCCAGACCCCCACCATTCTTTGAACCGGACTTCGTCGCGCGGCGATATCAGTAACGGGCATAGAAGATTCGGGGGTGACGGTCATCCTGGAAGTTCCTCTGGGTCCGAAGTCGATGATGGAGCCGTCTCCGACTGATCCTGAACGGTCGGACGAGCGAGAGCAACGGCCGCGGCCAATTCGTTCACGCGATCGACAATAGGGTTCAGTTCCCATCCGGTGAGTTTGCGGACAATCCTTTTGAGCAGGGTTGCCGTGGCACGCGTAGAGGCGGTCGCGGGTAATTCAAGAAGCGGTACGTGTCGACGCATCTCGGCTGGAAGCCTCGCGACGCCGATTCGATTGGCCGATCCGCTTGATGCCGCGCGTCGAATGATTTCGGCTTGAATAGTGGATTGATTCGCTTCTGCGAGGTTTGCCCACTCCACATTCGGGGCCTCGCTCTGCCCGCAGGCAACGCGCATCGCTATCGCGAGTTCTTCGTCGTCATCGACGAGGACTGTACCTTCGGGGACCTGCTGTTCTAATCCGCCGACCCGTGTCGCGATTAGTTGTCTGCCGTACAACTCAGCGCGTGCTCCTACTCCCGATGACCAGATCATTCGGTATGGCAGCACTACTGAATCGCAGGCAACTAGCCAGAGATCAAACGCGTTATCGGTAACGTATTGCTCGTGCAAAGTCGCACCCGGTGTAGCGGTTACAAGATCGCGAAGCCCATCGACATACCAAACGTATTCAGGATCGTCCACCCTTAGCGAGCCGACTATCTCGAGCGTTGCGCGACGAGGGTCGAGGCCCCTGTACCCGCATACGGCGCGGTCGAATCCCTTGTGGGCCTGCAAGAAACCAATCGACAGGAATATGTACGAGTCATGTGGCAGCCCGAGTTCTTCGCGCGCTTCTGCGCGTGTGGCTGAGCATCGTCTCGTGAAGTTCACACCGTGGTCGATAACTTCGATCTTCGATTCCGCGATCTCGTATGCCGCGGAGAAGTCGTGCTGTTCCGTTGATGTATGCACCGTGATTCGATCTGTTGATCTCCACATCCACCTGGTGAGTGTTGATGCCAGGCCAGCACCATGTGCTCCAACGACATCGAATTCATGCACGCGTACGTCGACACTTTTCGCGCGTCGGAATGCAATTAGCAAGCCGAGCGCAACTCTTCGCCGTTCCGCCGGGGTCACCGGCACGTTGTAGAAGATCGCGGGATGCCATTGAATGATGACCTTGTCGTACCTACCGACGAGCTTCGCCAAAGCGTATGGCCCGCGTTTAGCCGACAAGTCGATGTGAAAATGGGCAGCGGAAGGTTCCGGTGAACAGACTTCTACGTGATGCCCGGCTGCTCGCAGGGCTCGTACTTCTTGAATCGCATATTGCGCGATCCCGTCTCGCACTGGGGGATAGATACTCACCATCAGTATGCGCATGGTTCAAATTCCGCCGTCTCGGGCGGGGAGCCAGTCAGCGATCGAAGCTTCCACTCGGTCGAGCACGTCATCAGTACGATAATTGGCAAGCACGTAGTCACGTCCGGACGCTGAGATCTTTTGGGCGGCCGCGGGTTCCTGGGCAATGAATCGCAAGCACTCTTCGAGTTCTGCGTTGTCCAGGTAACTGAGACCTGCTCCCGATCGCTCGATGTGCCAACTGACTACCTCACTTTGGCCGTTGGCCACTACCAACGTGCCCGCCAGCCAAGCTTCCAGGATGGTGAGAGAGAAACTCTCGAATTGCGACGGCTGCAGATATGCATCGGCGGCAGCGAGAGCATCATCGCGATCTTCGTTCGTGCAATAGCCCAAGTCGATGACGCGGTCGGCGATGGAAGACGGCGGCCGAACATCGCCGGTGCCCATGGTGACAAGGTAAAAGGGAAGGTTCGCGTGAAGGGTTGCGGCTGCGAAACCTTCGAGCAGCCGTTCCCAGTTTTTAGCTCCTTCGCGGCGGCCGGCATAGAGGAGGAACCGCCCGTCGATTTTGTGTCTCCGTCGGAAACCCTCAGGGTCGTATCGCTCGGGTACCCGCACGCCCGCGCCGACGATTCGGTGCGGGGCAAGGTCTGCGTGGAGTCGCTGGGCGAGCGCCATTTCGGGTTCGGAGAGGAACCAAAGGCCGCGTACGCCGGTGAAAATTGGAGAGAAGAGTTCCAATGACGCAGCGGGCTCGTCGTGTAGGCAGGGCATCAGGATTGTGCGCTCGGGCACGAGTTGTGAGCAAGCGAATGCTGGCCAAAACAGGTACGGCGCAAATACGATCGCTCGGTATCGGCTCGCCTCGTCGACGAGGTGGTGGTACATATCAGGCACCCGCATGTCGTCATTCATCCACCGTTGCTGGTCCTTGAGCGAAACGGGGTGTCCGTGTTCGATAGCACCACCGATCGCTGCTCGCTCTGAGCGTGGTGTCGAAACCACTGCTGGGAATCGACGGATTAGGACGTCGTCGACTTGTTCCGTTCCCGGATCGAACTCATTTTCCCAGGTGTAATGGTTGCGGGCGCAGGTAGTGAGTATCTCGACCTCCCATCCACGGCCAGCAAGGCCATGGGCAAGGTCTGAGAGCACCGATTCGGCGCCGCCTACCGTCCCTTCCCCGTATCGGGCAGGGACGAAAGCGAGCGTACCTTGGCGATCCACAGCGAAAGCAGCGTAGCGTGTGA
>SHUZ01000158.1 GCA_009694415.1 Acidimicrobiia bacterium | reverse complement strand
CTCACATGGACCCTCGGTGGCGTTGCGCTTGGAGTGCTGTTGTGGTTGGCACCCGTAGTTCAGGAACTTACGAACGACCGCGGCAACCTGACGATCATTTGGGAGTACTTCACGAAACCTCCACTAGACCCGATTGGGCTAGGTCGGGGAGTCGAGTTGTTGCTCGTCCACCTGAATCCTTGGCGACTCTTAGCGGGTCAAGACGCCTCGGGTGGAAGCACCGTTGGTGGACTTGTATTACTGGTCATCTGGCTGCTTTCGGTGATCGTTCCCTGGAAAGAGCGCAGCCAACCGCAGGCCCGAACGTTGCTCAGGCTTGATCTGGTGCTCGGCGTCGCGGTCGTGCTTGGGGCCGCATCAATCGGACGCATTTTTGGGTTTGTCTGGTACTACCTGATGCTTTGGGGCTGGAGCGTTTGCGGACTCATGTTGGTGGCAATCGGATGGTCTGCCGCGTTGCTTTGCGCGCAGCGGTTAAGCGTGGATCAACTACGAAAAGCGCGTACTGGTTTGGTCGCCAGCCTGGTAACGGCGACCATTGTGTTTCTGGCTGTTTTCACCGTCGCAGCGTCCAAAGTCGAAGCACCAGAAGCGGATGTCGCTATGCCTTTGCGCACGCTTGTTCCCGAAACTGTCCTAGCGCTAGATGCCGGTGACATACCTGGAGCGGGTAGCGATGGTCGCCTGCTCGTTACATGGACGCTGACTAAGCGACTCGGGTCGCTCGGGTACGGGCTACTTTCGGAACTCGAACGCAGCGGATTCGACGTCGGCGCGGTAGACGCATTGCGTGTAGTTACAACGCAGCATCGTGTGCGCGCACTAGAAGATGCGACTGCAACAGTTCATCTGGCCCAAGGGGACGAAGTTGCAAAGTGGCGCGGTAAGCCTGAGTACAAAGAAGTCGCGTTTGTGGATCTACGCACGAGCCAAGATCGCGCAAGGTACAAGCAACTACGGCGAGAAGCCATCGCGCAGCTGCATGCAGCCGGACTGGATGATGTCGTCGAAAACGTAGACAAGAATCTGTTTGTCGCCGCATATGACCCGCGTAACCCACTTGCAACGAAGCGACTTCTCGAAGAGATGTTGTTGATCGGTGGGCCTGCAGCCGTGTTTGTTGGGCCGCCTACTTTGGAACTTTGATCGGATCCCTTTGAGGGACGGGTTGCGCAATGCAGAGTACAGATGTGCCGAATGGCAGCGTCACGCGCCCGAGTAGTGCACGTTCAACTCGGGTGAAGACCATTGCAATTCGATCTAGCCAGGGGGAGGTCTGATCCAGGCCGAGTTCAGCGGTGTCGCGGCTGGTGACGCGGCGCTTGAGCCAGACGGGTGGCACAAGCCAGCTAAAAACGTGTGTTAGTAGCAATGGTTCAAAGCCTGCTGCTGCGAGATCTCGGCGCAGCGTCGAGCGCGTGTAGCGGCGTGCATGTCCGAGTGTTTCGTCCGCGGCGCTCCAGAGCCATTGGTGAGCGGGCACGTTCACTACGAGCGTGCCGCCAGGCTTGAGGGCTCGAGCGGCTTGCATGAGCGCTGGAACGGGATCATCTAAGTGTTCGATCACGTCTAGGAGGCAAACGACAGAGCAAGCCTCTTGCGATAGCGGAAGCAATGTGACATCCGCACGCACTCCATCGAGGCCATGCGAACTGCGGGCCTTTCGCACGAGTGCTTCGTTGCCTTCGATGACCAAAAGACGTTCAGGGTCCCATCCGAGAAGTGCCGTGACCCCACCAGCGCCAGCGCCTACGTCAACCAGCCATCCCGTGTCCCCAGCAACACGGTCGACGCGTTGCAGGGCGGTGGCGACAAGCGCTGCCTTGCTGCGGAACCACCAGTGATCGGAGTCGGCTTCCATGAGGAGTTCAGCATTGGCATCGTCGAACACCTCTCCGCCGCGCGCCGCGCTCTTGTCGTTTGCCGCTAGGCGGGCATTGCGAAAGATGCGGCGTGTCGCCATGAGCATCGCGGTTCCGTCGGAGAGGACGTTCACCTTTGAGCGGTCGTCGTGCCGCCATTCGATAGGTACCTCTTGCACGACGATTCCGATTGCGAGAGCGACTGCGATTGCCTCTGCATCCCATGCGTAACCGAGTTCGTTGCAGTAGGGGAGGATCTGTTCCCAAACGGAACGCACTGCGACCTTTGCTCCGCATTGCGTGTCGACGATTCCAGGTGTGATCGTGGCTTGCAGGAATCGGTTATAGGAACGACCCAAGGCTTCGCGCACCTTGCTTTGCGAACGAAGTAGGCGGGACGTAGCGAGGTCGCGGGAACCGGCTGCAAGGACAGGAGCCCGGGTCGCGGCATGCATGACTCGTTCGAACTGATCGAGAGGAGTGGAGAGGTCTAGGTCGCAGAACCCGAGGTAGTCACCGCGCACTTCGCGCAGACCAGCACCCACCGCAGCGCCTTTGCCCTCGTGGGGTCTCGTTAGGAGGCGAACGTGGGTGGAGCGAGCGACTAGTTCATTGACCGCAAAGAGGGTGCCGTCTGAACTTCCGTCGTCCACGAATAACAGTTCGCTCCCCGGCGGTTGCTTGGCGATGAAGTCGGCAAGCAATTGGGAGTACTCGGCGAATCGCTCAGCCTCGTTGTAGAGGGGAACGACTAGGCCGAAGCTGCGAATGGCCATTCGGTGAATCGTACGGCATACGGACATCCCACACGCGCGCCGCGCGCCGCGATCATGTATCCGGACTTGGCTACACTCAACCCACCGCGACTCTGTGGTTATCCGCGTGTGCGGCACCCGAGTGCGATTCGCCTGATGGAGTCCTCTGACCCGATCCAGACTCGCTCGGAAGAGCGCAAAGGCGAGACTTCCAGCGGCAGCGGACTTACTGGACTGGCGGGCAGAGTCCCGGCGTGGGCATCGGTGGCAATGGTTGCGGTGGCCCTTGCGTCAATCATCGTTGCGACGTTTCGCGCGGTCCGTAGCGGCTGGCTCCCCATTGGCGACAATGCGTTCTTCGGTATCTTGGCGCGTGATGTTTTCACCAGTAATCCCCCGTTACTTGGCACTTGGACTTCGGCTTCGTTAACAGTCGGCCGCAACATCAACAACCCAGGACCACTTCTCGTTGACTTGTTGGCCGTTCCAGTTCGGTTATTCGGAACGGCAGGTGGTCTCGCGTTCGGTGTCGCGCTCATCAACTGCGCGGCCGTAATTGGGATCGCTCTGGTCGCGCATAGGCGCGGAGGTCCTCTGCTGGTAGCTCCCGCGATGCTCGTGACAACCGTGTTGGCGTGGGCGATGGGTAGCGAGTTGATGTTTGATCCATGGCAACCGCACGTGCTGTTGCTGGCTTTCCTTTGTTTCTTGATGTTGGCATGGACAACTAGTTGCGGGGATCTCTGGGCGCTTCCTTGGTTGGTATTTCTGGCGTCGCTTTTGCTGCAGACCCATCTGACTTACGTGTATCTCGTGCTCGCGATCTCTTTGTGGGCGGTGATTGGGATGGGATTCGCGATGCGCCGCTCCCTTAAAGACCGTGGAGATGATCCCGTCGAGAGTGAACGCCGTCTCGTTTCGGTTGTCTTGGTTTCGATCTTGGTCTTGGTGGTGAGTTGGGCGCAACCAGTTTTTGAACAGGTGACATCGAAGAGCACCGGCAACCTGATGCGTCTGGTGCAGACGCTCGATGACCCGGCTGGCGTAACGGTCGGTTTCCATCGTGCTCCGCGGTTGATGGCAGCCGTACTTAGTGAGTCGCCGTTCTGGATGCGGCCATCTTTCTATGAGGCGTTCCCTAATCCGACTGGCGCTCCTGTTGCAGGCGGAGAAGCCATTGGCACGGACCACCTCGCATCGATCACTACTTCCTTGGTGACGTTAGGCATTTTGGTTGCGTTGCTGTTGTTGGTTGCATGGGGCGGGCGGCGACGCGGAGAGACGGACTTGGGTCGGGCGGTGGTGGTGGCGTTGGTGGCGATGGGCGCTGGCCTGTACACAACAGCGCGCATACCGATAGCCGTTTTCGGAATCGCGCCGCACCAATTCCGTTGGCTCTGGCCTCTTGGGGCCTTCACGGGGTTCGTATTGCTGATTGGCATCAGTCGTGTTGCGATCGCTTGGGCTGCGCGCAGGGGAGGTCGAATCGATGCTCGTGTTGTTACTGCGGTGCTTGCCGGTTTGATGCTGGTAGTAGCGGTCGCGAATCTCCCGAAGACTCCTAGCAAGTCAGGTTCGGCCTATGACGCGTGGGCAATTCCTGTGATGCAGGACATCGACCGGCAGATGGGGAGTCTTTCCGGTAAGGGTCCGCTGCTATATGACTTTCGGAACATGGTTTTTGCCGAGCCATACAGCACGCCGATCATGGCTGAACTACAACGTCGCGGCATCGAGTTCGTTGTGGACGAGCCTGGTCTTGCGCGTCAACTTGGACCTCACCGCCGATTCAATGGCGACAATGCAAAACAACGGATCTTCTACCGCGTCGGAGACGCGGCCCTCGCGCCGATCGCTGGCGCTGAACGCGTTGCCTTTCACGCAGGGTTGACCCGACGCGAAGAGGATAAATTGGCGGCTCTGAAATACGAGTTGGGCGCGCACATCACGGAAGGACGTTTGCGACTCACGCGCAAGGGCGTGAATTGGGTCGAGGGAGGGCTGATTCCGCTAGAGATTCGTGACGGTGACGTGGTTGCATCGAACGATATCGCCGGGTTGTTCAAGACGAGGACGCTAAGTGTGGCGGTAACCGAAGGATTGGTGGACCCGGTGCCTGGTTGGCGGGCGCGGTTTAATCGCTACGCCGAACTACAGCGAAGGCAAGACCGGGAGACGGTCGCTGTGTTCGTCGCTCCCCTCGACGCCAGCGGCGCGGCCCGCTAGCACGCGAATACGCAGGAAGGCGAGCACCGCGATCGCGTAGACGACGAGTGCGAGCATCTGAACCATTGCGAAGCCGAAGATCATGGCAAGGATCGTCGTTAGTACCGAGCCGATCACGGAGAAGAAGCCGTTCACCGCCCAGGACCAAGCCACGTACTCGTCGGCATGGTCACTGAGCCCAGCAACCATGCCGAGTCCGAGCGGCATGAACATTCCTAAGCAGATGCCGAGCGGCGCCAGCAGTACGACAGTGATGAGAACGCGCGCTGCGAGTGACGCAGAGAGGAATGCATCTGTGATGTCGTTGAGGCCGAAAAGATAGAACGCAGCGAGTACGCAAAGCAGGAGGAAGGAAATTGTGATGGCGCGTTCAGGCCTTGCGGTGAACCGCTTGCTCAATAGCGCGCCGACTCCCGTGAAGACGAGGACCGACGCGAGGGTCACAGTTAGTGAGTAGGTCGGGTACCCGAGGAACCGCACCAGCTTCTGGATCATCGTGATTTCGAAGAACATGAACCCGAGCCCAAGTGCCGCGAAATAGAGGGCAGAGATACGCTTCGCCGGAAGTGCTTTCCATTCCCGGCGGATGAACAGGAAGGGGGCGAAGAGAAAGATGGCTGCGTACAAGGCAGAGAGGGCGAGAAGTAGGAGCAGGACTCGTTCCCCGATTACTTGTTCTGGGTCTCTGGGGTTCAGGGGTTC
>SHUZ01000014.1 GCA_009694415.1 Acidimicrobiia bacterium | reverse complement strand
TGGCCTCGGCGCATTGACGATTCCGCCGATGGTATTCATGGCATATCAAATGATGTTCGCCGTGATTACTCCCGCACTGATCACCGGTGCCATTGCAGACCGGATGCGATTTAGCGCTTGGGTCTGGCTGCTTGGACTATGGGCGATTCTCGTTTACTCGCCCGTAGCTCACTGGGTATTCGCACCATCGGGGTGGCTCTTCAAGCGTGGAGCGCTCGACTTTGCTGGCGGAACCGTCGTCCATGTCAATGCTGGCATCGCTGCACTGGCCGTGGTGATGGTTCTTGGCAAGCGCAAAGGGTGGCCGAAACACCCAATGCCTCCCCACTCGTTGCCCCTCACCCTTATTGGGACAGGCATTCTGTGGTTCGGATGGTTCGGATTCAACGCTGGCTCTGCACTCGGGGCGAACGGTTTGGCGGCCCAGGCATTTGTAAACACGACGGTTGCAGCCGCAACTGGAATGTTGGGTTGGCTAATCCTTGAGAAGATTCGGTCCGGTAACGCGACCACACTTGGAGCAGCGTCGGGAGCTGTTGCTGGCCTGGTCGCCATCACACCGTGTGCTGGGTTCGTGGGCGGTATGGCGCCGATCGCCATAGGTGGGATAGCAGGCGGAATTTGCTACCTAGCTGTGAGCATGAAGTTCCGGTTTGGCTATGACGACTCGCTCGATGTCGTCGGCGTGCACTTGGTCGGTGGACTTCTCGGGTCATTGTTGCTAGGCCTGTTCGCCGATGCTTCAATAAACGCCGCTGGCAAGGATGGAGTTTTCTTCGGCGGTGGATGGTCGTTGTTCGGCGAGCAAATGATCGCCGTTGGTGCAACGATGGTCTATTCGTTCATCGTCACCTGCTTGATCTGCTTCGCACTCAAGGCGTTTATGCCAGGCGGTATTCGAGTAACCGAAGATGACGAAGAAACGGGACTAGATCTCACGCAACATTCCGAAGTGGCCTACGCAACCGACCTAGTCTGATTCAGGAGGACGAAGATGAAACTCGTTACCGCAATCATCAAACCCTTCAGGCTCGATGAGGTGAAAGATGCCTTGCGTGAGCTCGGAGTGAACGGGCTGACGGTGTCAGAGGTCCAGGGCTACGGCCGCCAACGTGGTCACACGGAGGTGTATCGAGGCGCAGAGTACGAAATCGACTTCGTGCCGAAGGTGCGACTTGAGGTTCTCGTTGACGATGCCGATGTATCCCGCATCACAGAGAAACTCGTAGACGCGGCGCGCACAGGGAAGATTGGTGACGGCAAGGTCTGGGTGACTCCGGTCGAGTCGGTTATCCGGGTGCGCACCGGCGAGTCGGGTTCCGACGCCCTGTAACGCTTCGCAAACGATGATCTCGTACGCTTCATGAGGCTGTGGATACCTCCCGAAGCGACCTAACACTCACGAAGAGTCGGGCCATCCTGCTGGATGACCCGACTCTTCGCGCCGGCGAACTAGGGCGTGCCTTAGGAAAGCTCATCGATGACGTGTTGCGCACACAGTTGGCCGCCGTCGGTGCGGAAAACGTTTCGGTCGTAGCGCTCGGTTCATATGCACGGTACGAGTTGTGCCCGGGTTCAGACCTAGACGTCATGCTCGTCCACAAGGGCCGACGCGATATTTCCGAGGTCGCCGATTCGCTTTGGTATCCGCTTTGGAACGCCGGTTTCGTACTCGGCCACTCTGTGCGTACGCCCAAGGAAGCCCTTGCGCTTGCAGACAAGGACCTAGACACATTGACCGCTCTGCTCGAAGCTCGTGTCGTGAGTGGAGAACTCGAGGTGGAAGCTACCGACCTCATAGATCGCGCACGAGGCCGCGCTAGAAAAATGCGTGAACCGCTCATCGCCAAGTTGAGGGATGCGGCGGTGATTCGTCGGTTGCGCCCGGGCGCGATCGCAGAGATGCTTGAACCAAACCTCAAAGATGGTGCAGGTGGACTGCGCGATGTGCAGGCTTTCGGGTGGGCAGGTTGGGCACTCGGTAAACCAGGCGGTGTTCAAACACTGCTCGACCAGGCCTACCTAGAACCGGAGGACGTTGAACTGCTAAACGCTGCTCGCACAGAGTTACTTGACATCAGGGTTGCTCTGCATCGCGTGACCGGTGGTCGCAGCGATGTGCTTGCCCTCCAGGACCAAGACGCTGTGGCCGAAGCGTTGGGGGCAACCGACGCAGACACGCTTGTCCGCGGGCTTTCTGATGTGACCCGACATGTCGCGTGGATCGCCGCAGATATTTGGGATCGACTCGGTGCTCCGTCCACCCGTTCAAGCAATCGAGCTGCGAATTCACGGAGGGCGCTACCCGATGGAGTTTTGATAAGCGATCGCAGGGTTGTGATTGCACCAGATGCGGAAATCAGCGGAGCGCTACTACTTAAGGCGGCGAAGATTGCCGCCACCGAGGTGACGCCGTTATCGCGCCAATCACTCGCACGTTTTGCAAACGTCGCTCCTCCGGCGTGGACAATGGAGGACCGTGATGAATTTATTGCGCTGTTGCGAACAGGAAGCAATGCAGTTGTAGTTTTCGATGCCCTCGACAATGCAGGGGCGATCGAATCGATCTTGCCCGAATGGGGACACGTGAGGTCGCTACCGCAACGCAACGCGTATCACCGCTTTACTGTCGACCGTCACTTGCTCGAGACGGTCGCGGAGGCCGTTGCATTGCTTGACGGAGCGGCAGACCAAAGCGCCGGTGATCAACAAGCCGGACCCGCAGCAAAGTGCGAGCGACCGGATCTGCTTCTGCTCGGATCACTTCTACACGACATCGGGAAGGGGTTGCCAGGAGATCATTCTGTGCTGGGCGCACAGACGGCGGTAACCGTTGCTGAACGGATCGGCGTCGATCAAACCGGCACTGAGATATTGCAGTGGCTAGTAAGCGAACACTTGTTGATGGCCGATACAGCAACTCGACGTGATTTGTCTGACCCCGCGACCGTCGCGCGTTTTGCAGCGCGAGTCGTTAGTCCTGAACGATTACGTCTCCTCACATTGCTTACGATCGCCGACTCGAAGGCCACAGGTCCAGCGGCATGGAACGCAACCAAAGCGTCCCTGGTGAGTGAGTTGTTCGACCGCACGCTTGATTACCTATACGGCGATGGCAAAGGTGGAACGCGTTGGGGGTCGCACCTAGCTCCCGCTCGAGACGTTCCTGCAGGAGTTGGTGTCGAGTGGGAGCACCTCGATGATGGCCTAGTCCGCTGCAGAGTGGTAGCGCGCGATCGCCCTGGTTTCTTGGCAGCAGTTGCAGGAGCACTAACCCTTGAAGGGTTCGACATTGTTTCTGCCAGTGGGAGGCCAACCGACGACGGTCGCGCAGTGGAGATGTTCACCGGTAGCGACCTATTCTCGCGCCTCGGCGACGAGGGTGGACAGGACCGCGCGTCAGCGAACATTCTTGACGCGCTAGAAGTTGGAACTGATCTCGGTCCTCGTCTAGATGCATGGATCTCTAGATACGGCACGAAGCGGCGCGTTTCTAGCGATGTGCGTGTTGAAATAGCGCTCGACGCTTCGGACGAAGCGACGGTTGTTGAGGTCTTTGCACCCGATGGCGTAGGGCTTCTTGCTCGCGTTGCGAAAGTGTTCGCCGATCAAGGCCTCGATGTATCGGTAGTGAAAGTCGCCACGACAGGGACGATGGCAGTCGATATTTTTTATGTGCGTGATGCAGCGGGAAAAGTTACTGACGAGATGAAACTGGAGCGACTGAGGAACTCGCTCCTTGCGACGCTGACGAGCAACTAGGCCACGTCGAATAGGGTCATGTTGTGCATCAAGGTGACGTATCTTCTGGAGAACCGGTATCGGCCTCGGACTTATTGCGGTGGGCAGAAACCTTGTCTGCGATTGCTCGCACCGGACTCGGGTTTACGAAAAGTCTCTACGAACAGGAGCGCTTCGAGGAGGTTCTGAAGGTTGCGTCCGATATTCGGGCAGCCGCGATCGACGAGGCCGAATCAGACGCGATCTTTGACGAGTGGATCTCGACCGTAGGCGAAGGCGTCGCCGGTTATGTCACACCGAAAGTCGCCGTTGCGGCGATAGTCGGCAACGAAGCTGGCGAGATTCTCTTGACCCAGCGAGCAGATAGTGGCATCTGGTTGTATCCGGTCGGATGGGCCGATGTCGGTTACTCCCCTGCAGAAGTAGCGGTGAAGGAAGTACTCGAAGAGACAGGCATCGAGGTCGAGCCAGTCGCGTTGCTAGCGGTGATCGACGGGCTACGTCTCGGATTTGCGCGCTTGCCTATGTACTCGATCTTGTTTCATTGTCGAATGACCGGCGGAGAACTATTAGGCCATCCCCTAGAGACCCGTCAGGTCGGGTTCTATCCGCGAGACGCTCTGCCTCAACCGTTGGCGGGCGCCGGAAGGTGGGCCGATTTAGCATTCAAGGCGATCGACGGCGATATTCAACCAGCCGACTTCGACTTGCCGCGCACCCCGCCGTGGCGCGGAACATGAAGGCCGCGTCTTAACTTTGAAGTTGAGCCGCCAATAGTTGCACGATCGAGGCTTTACGGCCAGTTCGTTCCCACTCTTCGCCAATTGGAGCGTGGTCAACGAGCCCCGAGATGTCGGGTGCAATTCCAATGAGTTCGATGGTCCGTCGCACGAGCGTCGCTGGCTCAAACTCGTCACCGAACGCGGGAAACGCTTCAAGGCCATCCCAGATGTCGCTAAGCGCGCGCGTTTGGTTCCCGAGTTTCAGTTGCGTTGGGTCGGCCCCCGTGACTAGTTGGTCTACGACACTTTCGAACAAGTCGTAATGGGAGAGTGATCCCGGAGATCTGTATCCACCAACGGGATGGAGACGCCATTCGATTGTGCGCTCTTCGTCGCTAAACCATGTTTGAGAACCGTTTACGTACGCGTCTACTGGTGGTCCTAGTAACCCGTCGAGAGCGAGCACCACTTCGGGTTGTATCCACCAGAGGGCGGTCGCGGTCCGCATAAGGCACGAGGGTAACCTCGTCGAACGACATTGTGAGCAAGGGAGTGGTTCGCATTATCAAGTTTGGAATCACCATCGTTTTCGTTGCATGTTTCTTGGGGGCCTGTGGTTCCCCTGAGCCGCCAACCCATGCCGAATTTGTTCTTGACGCGAACTCCGTATGTAACGATGCCAAAGAAAAGGTTCGCGCATTGGATCCTCCGGACCCAGCTAAGAAAGCAGCGACCGTGCGAGTTGCCAAGCGGGTCGTGCAGATTGAGCGTGAAGCTCTCGTATTCTTGCGTGCGATCACCACCCCGGAAGTTGATGCAGCCAACGTGGATCGATGGTTGGAAATGATTGACCAGACGCTGGATCAATCTGAAGCATCGGTACGCGCGCAATCGTCATCCAACCTCGAAGCAGCGCGCCAGGCCAACGAAAATGGGCAACTACTGAATGAACGGGCTAGCCACATTGCGGCTCAAATCGGTGTCACTGCTTGTTTCACGGCTTAGGCGGGGAGCACTAGTTCGCCGTAACATGCGCACGTGGCGCACTACGACCGACTCACTGCGCTAGACGCATCGTTTTTTCATCTAGAGAACGTCGAGACTCCGATGCACGTCGGGGCGGTGACGACCTTCGAAGGCGCGCCGTTTATCGATGGCTCTGGCCGCTTCAAGCTTGCAGAAGTTCGCCGTCTTGTTGATTCAAGGCTCCACCTAATCCCGCGGTTCCGAAAACGTCTGATGACCGTGCCGTTCGATCAGGGGCGCCCGATCTGGGTAGACGACGACCGTTTCGATATTGCATTTCATGTACGCCTGACCGCACTCCCTAACCCAGGTACCCGGGAGCAACTACTTGCGCTAGCTGCACGCGTGCAGACGCAGTTGCTCGACCGCACGCGGCCCCTGTGGGAGTTGTGGTTCGTCGATGGACTCGAAGATGGGAGAGTCGGGCTCATTCAAAAGACACACCACGCGCTCGTCGACGGTGTGTCGGGCGTCGATGTGGCAACCGTCTTGTTGGACTTCACGCGTGAAACTAATCCCGTTAGTTCGCCAGAATGGATTGCCGAGCCGTCCCCAGAGTCCGGTCGGCTTCTCGCTGACTCGCTCTTGGAGCGTGTTAGTGAACCGACGGAAATTGTCCGATCGATTAGAAGCGCGGTTCGTGCTCCGCATCGCGCGCTTGAGCGCGCTACACAATTGCGCCGCGCCGTTTCTTCGTTCGTCGGTGGTGACACGATGGTCCAACCGACATCTCTGAATGTGCCAGTCGGGAGCAGACGACGCATTGAGGGAGTGAGCGTGTCGCTCGCCGACATCAAGGTAATACGTAATGCCTTGGGTGGGACAGTGAACGACGTAGTCCTAGCCGGCGTTGCTGGTGCACTCCGCCGACTTTTTGAATCGCGTGGCGAGGAAGTGTCATCGGGTCTACTCCGCGTTCTCTGTCCAGTTTCCGTGCGTGCTGATAGCGAGCACATGCAACTCGGCAATCGTGTGTCGGCAATGTTCGTAGATCTTCCGATCGGCGTCGAAGATGCTCGTGAACGACTTGCTGCTGTGTGTGTGACGACGATCGACCTCAAAGAAAGTGAGCAGGCCGTAGGGGCAGCCTTTCTATTGGACCTCACGCAATACGCCGCTCCAACGTTGCTCGACTTGGCTGCTCGACTTGTTGCGCGCCAGGCCGTCGTGCACCTGGTCGTTACCAACGTTCCAGGGCCACAGGTACCTCTGTACTGCATGGGGGCCCGGATGATCGAGGCTTATCCCGTCGTTCCGCTCAGCCGTAACCTCAGTCTCGGGATAGCGGTCTTGTCGTATTGCGGACATTTGCAGTTCGGGTTGAATGTTGACCCCGACGCGTTCCAAGATCTAGACCTGTTCGCAGCCGCGTTAGAAGAATCTTTCGCTGAACTGACGAAGTGTGCGCTCGAATCTGATGTTGCAATCGATGAGGAGTAGATGCTGTGACTGAACTTTGGGAAAGAGATGCCTGGGACCTTGCTGACGCGGTGCGCGCTGGTGAACTTTCGGCAGTCGATTTGCTCGACACTTCGTTGGAAAGAATCGCTAAGCACAACTCGGAATTAAATGCCGTCTGCCATCTTGATGAGATTGGCGCGCGTTCCCAAGCGGAAGCCATCGACGCAGTTGTCGCATCCGGTGGTGACCCTGGTCCGTTCGCTGGCGTTCCGATAGGGGTGAAGGAACTCGCACAAGCGAAAGGATTTCCAAATACGCATGCATCGCTCGTCTATCGCGATGAGATAGCAAGAAACGATTGTCCCGAAGTAGCACGCCTGCGCGGCGCGGGCGCGGTTATTGCAGCGCTGACCACGGCGCCCGAGTTCGGCATTCCCAGTTACACAGCTTCTCGTCTGCATGGCGTGACCCGCAGCCCATGGAATCCAGAAGCCACACCAGGTGGATCATCTGGTGGTTCTGCGGCGGCTGTGTCTGCAGGAATGTTCTCCGCTTGCACAGGGAGCGACGGCGGAGGTTCGATACGCATCCCGTCTAGTTACAGCGGACTTCCAGGCATGAAGGTCACGTTCGGGCGCATCCCGTCGGGTGGCGAAGATGATCCGTTCGATACCGGGCTCACGTCTGTTAGCGGACCGATTGTTCGGTCGGTACGCGACGCAGCTCGTTACATAGACGTTGCTGGAGGGCCCTCGCTTACCGACTCGACGTCGTTGCCGAAGGCTCAAGATTATGAACCTTTAGTGGCTGATCTCGACAGAGCGCGCGAACTATTGAGGGGGCGCAAGGTCGCGTTCACTACGACTCTTGGTTACGCGGATACCGATACGGAAGTTGCAGCCGTTGTGCGCGAGGCGGCCGAAGCATTGATTGACGCGGCTGGCCTGCAGTTGATCCATATTGAAATAAAGTTCCCGCGACCTGGGCGCGCCTGGAGCGTCCTTAGTGCCGGGGATATGGCAGCGTGGCGGTTGGAGCGTTGCACAGAACAGGCCGAGGAACTAGATCAACTCGCGCGCGGTTCTATCGAAGCCATGCCACATCTGCGCGCCCGTCACCTCGGCGACGCGGTTCGGCGTCGTCATGAGTTGCTGGTGGCGTCTGCACAGGTCTTTGAAGAAGTAGATCTGCTTCTCACTCCAACAACTCCGACTACCGCTTATGTGGCAGAGGGAACGATGCATGGGGAAGTGAACGGAATCGATGTAGACCTCATGATGTTGTCCGCACCCTTCACCGCTCCCTTCAACATGACAGGGCAACCGGCGATGAGCCTCCCTGCTGGTCTGGTGGATCAGATGCCGTGTGGTCTACAGGTTGTGGCGCGTCGACTATCGGACGAGCTCTGTCTTGCGGCCGGTGCCGTGTTTGAAGCGGCACGACCTTGGCCAAAGTTCGCGCCGTCTGCTTGACGTGTAAAAAAACGCACTCGGAGCGTTACGCTTCCGGTTGTGACAGAACTGGCGCAATCGCCGGGCGACCGGAAGGCGCCTAGGCCGCACAGACAGGAACAGGATCCGGCCTCCGAAGAAATTACGGAGGTCGCGCCTGGTGTTTTGCGTATGCAATTGCCGATCTGGCTGCCTGGCCTAGGCCACGTGAACATGTACGGACTCATGGATGACGATGGCCTCGCCGTGGTTGACCCTGGGCTGCCGGGACCGCAGAGTTGGAAGGCGTTGAAGTCGCGCCTGAAGTCCGCGGGGTATCGGGTGAAAGACGTGCACACGGTAATCGTGACGCACTCCCACCCTGACCATTTCGGGGCAGCTGGTCGCATCCGCAAGATTGCTGATGCTCAACTGATAACCCATCGTGCGTTCAATACATGGATGCTCCATAGCAAAGGTGCAACGCTTAGTGAAGCGGAGGCCGACCGCCTCGAAACGCAGGCGATTGAAGAAGCGCGCAACTATGCGGGACCGTCTTTAGATGAGTTGCCATCACTCGATGAAGACGACCAGTGCGCGATCGATGAGATCACAGTGGAAGCGCAACGCCAATCTGTACCTTGGGGAGGGGCGACTCCGTGGGGTGGTAGCGCTCACCCTTCTCCACCGTTGGCACGGCGCATGATGATCCGCTCAATGCGATTGTTGTACACGGCGCCAGACCCGACCCGCCGCGTTCGTCACGGTTCACCGATTCGCCTCGCAGGTCGCGAATGGATTGCCCTGCACACGCCGGGACACACGCTTGATCATTTGTGTCTCTACGACCCAGAGAACGGCGTGTTGTTATCCGGTGACCACGTGTTGCCTTCTATCACTCCCCACATTTCCGGATCCGGACAAGGCGACGCTCTCCGTTTGTATCTTGCGACTCTCGACCTTGTTGGTGAGCTTGACGGTGTGAAGTTGGGTCTACCTGCACATGGGCACCCCTTCACTGACATTCCAGGTCGCGTCGAAGCCATCAAGGAACACCACTTTGAGCGAATGGAAAAACTGCGTGAAGCATCGATTGCTCTTGGTCCGGCAACAGTTGTTGATCTCAGTCATGAGTTGTTTCCGAAGAGACATTGGGGCGTGATGGCTGAGAGCGAAACTTTCGCGCACTTGGAACACTTGCGCCTCGATGGACAAGTCGAACGATGGGATGCCGACGGCGCGTTCGTTTACAGGCTAGAAAAGAGCGAGCCCACAGGAGTTGTAGATGCCAGTTGATGAACTCACCGATGAAGCAACACGGCTGCTTCAAGACCTGATTCGAAACGCATGTGTAAATGATGGGAGCGTTGGTTCTGGCGTTGAGGTTCGGTCTTCCGATCTACTCACGGAATATCTGGAGGGTGCCGGTCTCGACATCGAGCACTATGAGCCCAGCCCCGGACGCCGAAGTGTTCTAGCGAAAATCGAGGGATCAGACCCAACCGCTCCTTCACTAATGCTCATGGGGCACACAGACGTTGTACCCGTAAATCGGGATGGATGGTCACGTGATCCGTTCGCAGGGGAACTTGTCGACGGCATGGTGTGGGGCCGAGGAGCGGTGGACATGTTGAACCTCACAGCCACGATGGCGCTTGCGTTCCGGCGTCTGGCGGACTCCGGGTTCAAGCCCAAGGGAACGTTGATGTTTCTAGGCGTCGCCGACGAAGAAGCGCTTGGCACGTGGGGCGCCGAGTGGCTGGTGGAAAACCAACTCGATGAAGTGCGCGCCGACTATGTGGTTACAGAGTGCGGCGGTTTTCAGATGCCGGGTAAACATGGAATTCGGTTGCCAGTAATGGTGGAGGAGAAGGGCGTTTATTGGTCCACGGTAACTGTGCATGGAACGCCGGGGCATGCGTCACAGTCGTTCCGCACCGACAACGCATTGGTTACCGCGGCAGAGGTAGTACGTCGTATCGCGGAGTTCCGCCCGCCCACTGTCATTAGCGAAACGTGGACAGAATTGGTGAAGGGTCTTGGCCTCCCCGAGGCGCTCCTCGAAGTAGAGGGCTACGTGGAGTCGCTAGCGAATTACCCACTTGCATTTAGTCGATTGGCCTTTGCCTGCACTCACACGTCGATGGCGCCGACGGTCGCCCACGGAGGAACAAAGACAAATATCATTCCAGACAAGGTCGAGTTGCAGGTAGACATGCGTACGCTTCCAGGGCAGTCGGGAGAATTTGCACGCAACCTCTTGCTCGAAGCGATTGGTGACCTTGCCGACCGGGTCGATATCGAATCTATTGACAGCCCAGCAACAAGTTCGCCAATCGACACACCGCTTTGGGATTCACTTGGGCGGGTCACGGCGAAGTTGTGTAAAGACTCGGCGCTCGTTCCTATGACGATGACCGGCGGCACCGATAATCGCTTCTTCCGGGACGCAGGGTCGATCGGCTACGGGTTTGGACTTTTTAGCCAGCGCATTAATTTTGAGGACTACGTAACGATGTTTCACGGTAACGACGAACGCGTGGATCAGGAAAGCCTTCGACTCTCAACCGAACTCTGGCTCGCGCTCGCGCAGGACCTGCTTACTTAGCGAGGGTTTAGCCTTCGGTTTGGTCTCGCAGGTATTCCTCGAACGCTTCAGCGATGGAGTCTCCGGTGGCGACGTCGTCGGCGTGGTCTAGTTGCTCGAGGTCATCTGCTTGTTCCTCTAGACCGCGTACGTAGGCCGCGAGGTCTTCGTCATCTGAGATGGTCATGTCGATACGTGAGCGCCATGCTTCGGCGCTCACGGTTAGTTCACGCAGATCCAGGTCGAGTCCGGTGAACGTCGCGAAGCGATCTAGGAGGGCAAGGGTTGCTGGCGGGTTGGGCGGTCCAGCTACATAGTGGGGCACCGGAGCCCAAATAGAAACCGATGACATTCCTGCCGTTCGACACGCGTCGTGGAGAACTCCCGTTATTCCAGTTGGTCCGGCGTAATGAGATCGAGTGAGTTCGAGTCTGTCCATGTCCGCCGGATCAGTGGTCGCTCCTGTGCATCGGACCGGGCGGGTATGTGGGGCGTCTGCCAGCAAGGCACCGAAGGTAACGACGGATTCGCACCCAGTGTCTCGGGCGACGGTAATGATGTCGGCGCACAATCCGCGCCACTGCAAGTTTGGTTCCGGTCCAGTGCAAAGAATTAGGTCTGGACCGTTTGCGCTATCCAGGATTGCCGACTCGAATCGGATCTCAGGCCAATGGATCTTGCGTGTAACCCCGTCTGATAATTCGACGAGAGGTCGCGAAGCCTGGAAGTCGATATGGGCCTCGGGGTCCAACGATGCGAACCGCACTGCTCCGTACCTTCCGGAAAGCCAGCGAAGCGCGTCCGATGCGGCATCGGCGCCGTCGTTCCACCCGGTGAACGCCGCTACCAATACTGGGTTTCGGAGGCTAGGAACGGAGTCCCATTGCACGGAGGTCACCTGATGATGGTAGGCGCAAGGGATGCGGCGATGGACTCGGGACCCCGCAATGACGTGCTTGACCTCATTCGCCGCACAGCGCCGCGATAGTGCTGCTGTTTGTTCGTTCAAGCGCTGTATCCACGAGGATGGCAACGATGCTGGCCATCGCTTCAAATCCTTCGCCAAGCGTCTTGCCCATCTGAAACCGTGCGTTAATTCCTTCGACAATTATTGCAAGTTTGTACGACGCGAATGCCTCGTACCACTCCAGCGAGTCCAGGTTGCGTCCGCTTCGCTGCGCGTATTCATTTACAACTTCGTCGCGGGTGAAGAATCCAGGGATGCCTGCAATGGCAGCGCCGGTTGCGATCGACGGTGAATCGGTGTCTCCCCAATAGAGGAGGAATAGACCGAGGTCGGCAAGAGGGTCACCAAGCGTAGACATCTCCCAATCGAGCACAGCGACGATGTTCCCGGGGTCGCTTGCGGAAATCATCGTGTTGTCGAGTCGATAGTCACCGTGCACGATGGTCGCCGGACCAGAGGTGGGGAGAGCGGCGCGTAGGCGACGCGCGAGCTCGTCTAGTTGAGGCAGCTCTGCGGTTTTGGATCGTTCCCATTGTTCGCCCCAACGACGCACTTGGCGTTCCAGGTATCCATCGGGACGGCCGAAGTCACCGAGACCGGCCGATGCATAGTCGACACTGTGGATGCGAACGAGTACATCGATGAGTTCTTCGGAACACCGGCGCGCTTGTTGTGCATCCAGGCTCGCCAACATGGCAGGGTCTCGATAAACGATGCCGTCTATTTGCTCCATCACGTAGAACGGAGCGTCGTTAACGGTGATGTCTTCGCATAGGGCGAGAGTGCGTGGAACAGGCACCTCGGTATCTTGCAAAGCCGTCATCACCTTGTACTCACGCGCCATGTCGTGTGCGGTCGGAAGGACGTGACCGAGCGGTGGCCTACGGAGTACCCACCGGCGTATCCCGTCGGTGATTGAGTACGTGAGGTTGGATCGACCTCCAGCGATCAGGGTCGCTTGTAACGGAGCGTGACCAATATCGGGCACATGCTCTTTGAAGTATTCGCTCAGCCGTTCTAGATCTACACCGTCAGGTGTGGTTATCTCGCTCATGTTCTCCATCTCCGGTGTGGAGTGGGAGCGTAGAGGAAGATCTAGGCGACGCGGGGAGTGCGGGGAGCTACCGGCTCGCCGGTGCCCTTGGGGTAACGGGCGACGCGACCAACTGGCATGTCGACTCGGTACCCTGCAGCAGCGCGGTCTTCTTCGGACTCGCCGCCCCAGAAGCCGTACTCGCGGTGCTCGCGGGCCCAGTCTCGGCACGAAAGAAGCGCTTCACACTCGATACAGACCGAACGTGCCTTGGCTTCGCGTACGACGCGTGCCTCTGGCCGCTCGCCCGCTGGGGCGAAGAACATCTCGGTGCGCCCGGAGCATGCAGCATCCGTGGTCCATCCGAGCGGTCCCGTGAAAATCAGGGTTGAAACATGTTCTGCTGCCATAACTACCTTCTCTGTTTGCGTCGCGGCCCATCAGCGGGTCCACACGTTGTGAGGAACACAGTGGTACCGGCCGGAGTGACGAAGTGGCCGATGCCTCAATATGTTCCGGGCATTATGAAACCACTTCCGCGGGCAATCTGTCAAACAGGTATTCGTGATACTCTCCATCTGTATTAGAGATGGCTATATATCTTGAAGATGGAAGTCGGCCACGACCGCGTGGCGGACCAATGGAGGTTCAGTGGAGATACGCCACCTAGACACATTGATCGCGATCGCTGAAAAGGGCAGCTTTACAAGGGCCGCCGACGCCCTACGCACCGTGCAGTCGAACGTGTCTGAACAAGTTCGACAACTCGAAACGGAGCTCGGCGTGGATCTCGTAGTCAGAGGAAGGTCGGGTGCGACATTGACTGAATCGGGTGCGGCAGTCCTGAAAAAGGCCCACAGAATAAAGAGGGAGATCGAACAACTCCGCGATGACGTTGCGGATCTTCATGGCCTACGAGTCGGGAATGCCACCCTGGGCGTGGTGGGAACGGCGAGTCGCTGGCTAGTGCCGAAGTTGGTTGCGGAACTCCGTAGGACCGCGCCGGGCATAAGGATGCGGGTGAACGAAGCAGCGTCGGAGCGTCTGATTGCGGAGGTGTTGTCGGGAGATCTCGCGCAGGCTGTCGTTACCGACCGCGTGCGCGATGACAGGCTTGCCGTGGAACCCATCAAGGAGGAGACACTTGTAGGACTCGCGCCGAAGAACACAAAACTATCGCGGCAACCTGTTTCCTGGAGTGAAGTAGCGAAGATGCATCTAGTGCTTCCACCTCAGAGCAATCCGCTGCGCCGAGAAATTGAAGATGCAGCAAGCGCAAATGGGGTGACGATCAATGTGCCAGTGGAGGTAGAGGGAATACGTCTCATCTCATATTTGGTAGAGGCCGGCGCTGGATTCTCGGTTCTACCTGAGACTGCAATCCCGCCGGAACTTTCAGATTTGGCACGTTTCGAGATAGCCAACTTGCCGACGCGACGTCTCGCGCTTATCACATTGCGTAGTGTTCCTTTGTCGAGGGCAGACGAATTAGTCCGCGAGATGTTGTTGCGGATAGTTGCCACCGCGCCACTTGCGCGTCCGAAGCGTCGACGCGCAACGAGTAGTGCGGGTATTTGATTCCAGGATTTTATGGGTTACGGCTCGCGATATTGAATAGCGTTCCGGCGATAGTTGCGTCCAGCGGCTCGCCGTCCCGGTAGCAATCGAGTCGGTCGACGCCAGCGGCCTGATTGACGCGGTGTTCTAAACGGATGCGCCCACCTCCAGGCCAGACGAGATCCGTATGATCGTCACCGCTCTCCTCAACTTCGCCATCGAGTAAGCCGCAGAAGAAGTCGGTTGCGCTCTGCAAGGCAGGGGTCACGAGTACCGCTTGCCTAAGGGTTACGCGGTCGGCATTTCTCACCGGCAGTGGATCCCACCAGATCGGGTTCCCTTGAGGTTGTGATGATTCTTCGGCCTGGGCGAGCGCCATCGTCCACCCGTCCTCAGGCATTTCTGCTAGTTGCACGACAGTTCCATGCGCTTCGCGCGGAACAAGGAATGCCTCTCTCCATCTTGGATTTGAAAGGTCTACGCCTACCGGTTTTATGCCAGCGGTCGCGACGCGCTCCAGAGTTGCCGCAAGGTCAGACACCTTGAAAGTGATGTGATGCTGTGCTGGCCCATTGCGCTCTAGGAAGCGCGCCAGGAAGTCATTCACTTCAGGTTTCCAAGTGATGATCACTTCGATAGTCATTCCCTCGTTGACATTCCCTAGTCGTACTTGCACCCAACGGAATCCGTATCCGTCTCCGCCGTATACGCAAGTGCCACCTAGATCACCTACAAGCGTGCTGAGGGTTGCATTCGCGTCGAACGTCGCGATTGCAACGTGATCTAGATAGGTCATGAACGCGTTTCCAGGCTGAACCGGCTACGTGTAACGTTCGCGATTAGCCGTGCACCGGCATACCCGACTCCGAGAGCAGCAAAGCCTCCGACAGCATCCAGAATGAAATGATTAGCGGTCAACTCGATGACGACGACGGTAGCTACGGGATACAGGGCAGCAACCCATCGAAGCCACGAATGCTTGACGCGTGGGACGAGTACGCAGGCGCACCAGAGTGCCCACGCGCAATGGACACTTGGCATCGCCGCGTACTGGTTAGAGATGCTCTTCATCGCCCCCGAGTTGAAGGTCCATAGGGTTGGATACTTCGCGAGCGTGTCCAAATATCCGTACGAATCTGGTAGTAAGCGCGGCGGCTCCAGTGGCCACGTGACGAACACGATGAGAGCGAGCGATGTCGCGATCGCGATTGTATTGCGCCAGATCGGGTAGTCGTCTGGGAAGTTACGGTAAAGAAAAATCGCCGCTATAATTGTCACCACAAAGTGCATCGATCCATAGAAGTAATTGGAAGCGATGACTATTGGTTGGATGCCCGAAGCCCAGTGGTTAACCACTTGCTCGTGATAGATACCGAGTGTTTTCTCAAGGTCGATTACTTGTGTGGCGTGAAGGAAAGCAGCCCTTGGGTTTTTAGGGGAAGCGTTTCGGATATACGTATATACGGCGTAGAACACAGCGATGCCCAATGCCTCGCGCCACCAATAGAGGTAATTGCCGTCGCGCAGGGCGCGCCCCCTTAGCCATCGGCGCGGCGTGTTTGGGGGCCTTGTGCTGGTAGTAGCCGTCACGGGGTACGCGCCTGTCGAACCGAACGTCCGCGCGCGCCTATTGCAAATGATGGGGCGCCAAGAAGGCTGACTAACAACATCACTAAGTACCAAAGTAGACCGATCGCGATGGCCTTACCGTTGGATACACCGAGCGGGTGCAAGAGAATCACGAGCATCCCTTCGCGAACGCCCAATCCTGAGAGTGACAAAGGAATTACCTGAGCCATGGCGACGACGGGGATGAACGCGACCAACGCTGCGACGGAAAGGTCGACGCCAAGCGTGAGCACAACGAACCCGACGGTGATGATTACGGACGATTGATATACGAAGGCTGCGACGAGTACGCCGATGGCAGCTCGCGGATTGCTGCGAAGTCGACCTATCCCGACGTGGACTGCGCCTAGAAAACGCATCCAGTTCTCATGGTCACGAAACCGTCCAGCGACGCGCGGGTGACCAGCGAGGAAAAGAATGCCCGTGAGAACGACGAGTGTGCCTATGGAAATAGCAAGCGCGATCCACGCGCTACTCGTATCGAGAAGGGATGGGTCCATCGCGAATCCGATGAAACAAAGCAACGGGAGAACGAGGAAGCCACTGAGCCGTTCGAGTGCAACGGCGGCGAAGGCGGTTTCGCTTGACCCGATTGAGGGAGCGCTACGGCTTACGCGAAGGACGTCGCCACCAATCGTGGATGGGAGCACGTTGCCGAGGAACTGCCCCGCGAAATAGTGATTCGTGAGTTCAGACATCGAAACCGTCGGGCCGAAAGCTTGGATGACGCGCCGCCAACGCCAAGCCGACAAAACGATCCCAATGGTCGCTGTGAGTACCGCAGCGGCAAAAAAGAGGACGGTGCCTAGATGACGGTCCTTGGGCATCGCATTCTCGAAGTCGATTCGGGATACAAGAATTGCTAGCAGCACAGCGCTGACGAACATTCGTAGCCCGAGGCCGAATTTGGGTCGCATATAGCAATCTTACGGACATGCTCTCTCTAGGGTTGGCAAGTGAGGCGTCATCTGAGGGAACATGTAAACGTGCGCCGGATGTCTCGGGGCAGCTCAACATGATTTTTGATAATCTCGGTACGATGATCCAGGCACATGGAGGAAATCTGTGCGGTTCGTAATGGAAGACGGCGTCGAGCTCGAAGTCGATGTTCGCGGGACGGGTCCGGCCCTCGTGCTTGTTCATGGTTTCGGAGGAGCCAAGGAAGATTTCTTCGACCACATCGATGAACTCAGCGCAGATCACACAGTCGTTGTCTTCGATCACCGAGGCCACGGACAAAGCGATGGCCCAGTCGAGCCAGAGTGCTATTCCTTTGATCGACTGGCTGTCGACACGCTTGCGATACTCGACGCACTTGGAATTGAATCGTTTCGCCTGCTCGGGCACTCGATGGGCGGAATGGTCGCCCGCCGCATAGTGCTAGCGCAGCCCGATCGCATTGAAGCGCTCATCTTGATGGACACCTCACCGGGACCCATTCCCGGCATGGATGCAGACATCATCGAGCTCGGAGCCAACCTCGCGCTCGACGAAGGCATGGATGAACTCAAAAGCGTGATGGACGCATTCGAACCATTGGGTACACCGGCCAACGAACGCCTTAGAGCCGAACGAATCGGATATCGGGAGTTTGAGGAATCCAAGTGGGCAAATCTTTCGCCGACCATGTGGGCAGTTCTTGTGCGTGAGATACGTGACCAACCAGACCAACTTGCATCGCTTGCACGGGTTGGATGCGCGACGTTGGTTCTCGTCGGCGAACAAGACGAGGCATTCGTCAAAGTGTCGCACCAAATGGCGGAGATCATTCCGAACGCTCGAATCGTTGTTATCCCTGACGCTGGACACTGTCCGCAGTTCGAGAATGGCGATGCATGGTATGAGGCGCTGAGTGGATTCCTCGAAGAAGTTTCAAACGCGGAACAGTCGAGCGCGTCGGTCGGTTAGTCAATCGGGTTCGACGACACAACTGGTCTACGGATCTAGAGGTAGCCTGCCGCTTTCTCAAGGAAACGCGTTCGTTCGACAACCACTCGCGTAACGCGACCTGCTGCTACCAGCCCGGCATCGTGTTTCACTGACACTCTGAAGGTGAGCCTTCGACCTTCGACAGTTTCGAGGGTTGCATCGGTAGTGATCGTGTCTCCTACCGGTACCGGTGCGAGGTGGTCGAGTTGCACTCTGTACCCGACGGTTGTCATGCCATCGGGTACGTGACCGGCGACGGCGGCGACGGTTGCCTGTTCCGCAAGTAGAACGACCCGCGGCGTTGCGAGGACAGGAACATCGCCACTCCCGAGCGACTCAGCGGTGTCCTCAGCCCCGACCGTGAAGGTGATGGTCCCAGCAAGTCCGGGTTCGAGCGCCATCCGCGTACGATACGCACTCGGGTGCCTGTTGGCCTTGTCAGACGGGAAGCGGTCTGCGAAAGGGGTATTTAGGTGTTGATTGAAGAGTCAGTAATACGAACTTGTCTCGAGAGTGCCATGGCTCGCGGCGCCGACTTCGCTGAGGTATTCGGCGAGGACCGCCGCACGACAACAGCGACGCTGGATGAGGGTCGGATTGAGGACATGAGTTCTGGCCGGCTCGTCGGTGCTGGCGTGCGCGTTGTGCGCGCGGGAACCACTGGGTATGCACACACAACGGACTTGTCCGAATCTGGATTAGCCGCGGCGGCCGATGCTGCATCCGCGGCGGCGCGATCTGGCGGCGGCGGTGCGACAATCGTGGCGCTTGCGCGAGCCTCCGCGACACAACCGCACTCTGTGGACGTGATGCCAGGATCGGTCTCGAAGCAGCGCAAGGCAGACTTGCTTGCCAGAGCCGACGACGCTGCGCGCGCCGAGTCGGACGCTATTCGTCAGGTGACCGTGACCTATGCGGACACGCGACGGCAGATTCTCGTAGCGAACTCCGATGGCTTATTAGCTGAGGACGACCAAGTGCGCACGCGCTTCGCAGTCAATGCGATTGCAATGGGGGATACGGGGCTTCAGACGGGGATGGAGGCCCCCGGCGGAACCGTCGGGTTTGAATTCTTTGACACACACACGCCGGAAGAAATTGCTATGACTGCCGCGCGGCGTGCGCTTTCGAAGTTGTCTGCGCGACCTGCGCCGAGTGGAAAGTTGTCCGTCGTGCTCAAGAGGGGTGCTGGCGGCGTGCTCTTCCATGAAGCTTGTGGGCACGGCCTAGAGGCGGATCTAGTCGGTCGCGACTCGTCTGTGTTTCGTGGTCGGGTCGGAGAAATGGTTGCGTCGCCGTTGGTCACGCTTGTTGATGACGGATTGCTCGCGCGTGATTGGGGTGCAGCGGCGATCGACGACGAAGGCACACCGTCGCAGCGCAACGTTCTCATTGAGGACGGAGTTCTTACCGATTACATGTGGGATCTAGTTCGGGCGCGTAAGGAAGGCCGCGCCAGCAGCGGCAATGGTCGCAGGGAGACCTACCAAAACTTGCCGATGGTGCGTATGACTAACACCTTTCTCATGCCGGGGGTCGAAGATCCAGAGGAGATCATTCGACAGACACCGAATGGCCTGTACTGCGTGGCTTTGGGTGGTGGTCAAGTAAATACGGCGACTGGAGATTTCGTGTTCGGAATCACAGAGGCGTACATGATCGAAAACGGCGTGATCACAGAACCGGTGCGCGGCGCGCAACTTATCGGCAATGGGCCAGACACGTTGTGCAAGATCGATGCTGTTGGTTCGGACTTTGATACTTGGGCCGGTACATG
Source organism: Acidimicrobiia bacterium (assembly GCA_009694415.1). GTDB lineage: Bacteria > Actinomycetota > Acidimicrobiia > IMCC26256 > JAENVU01 > SHUZ01. The sequence continues at coordinate 10,688 of SHUZ01000014.1, read as the reverse complement.
TGGGAAGGACGGGCAGGGTGTTCCAGTTTCCGCTGGGCAACCGACTCTGCGCGTTTCTGAGTTGACGGTCGGCGGTACTGCATCATGATTGAAGGCGTCGGCGACGAGCTACTCGACTGCGCGCGGATGGTCGCGTCTTCGGCGCGCTTGGGTGAGCAGGTAGAGGGTTACGTCGCGCGGTCTAGGGAAACAGAAATAAAAGTCTTCGGTGGCGAGGTGGAGTCTCTCTCGTCTGCTGAGACATCGGGTGTTGGTGTTCGGGTACTCGTGGAGGGACGCACAGGGTTCGCGTGGGCTGGAACACTTGACCCAAAGATTGTTGCCGCGACGGTCGATGAAGCAAGGGACAACGCAGCGTTCGGGGCGCCCGACGAACACGCCGGGCTCGCAGGTCTTGCGGATGTGTCGGGTACAGAGCGACCCGACCTCGAGTTGTGGTGTGATGAACTCCTGAGCGTTGCTCCTGCAGGCAAGGTCGATTTGGCGCTCGCAGTCGAAGCCGCAACGCTGCGCGCCGATGCGAGAGTGCGCGGTGTGGCATCGGCTGAATATTCGGATTTTGCGATGCAGACTGCGGTTGTCAACTCGTTAGGGGTCGAGGGTTTTTCGCGCAGGACGGGGTGTTCGCTGTACTCGTCTGCGTTGGCGGGTGGTGAGGATGAAACTCAGACGGGGTTCGGGTTCTCTGCAGGCCGAACCGTTACGGATCTGGATGTAGAACGAGCCGCGATGAATGCAGCCGAGCGCGCAACGCGGTTGCTGGGCGCCAAGCAACCGGCAACGATGCGATTACCTGTCGTGTTTGATCCTCTTGTTACTCGCTCGATTCTCGCTCTACTCGGCGCTGCACTGAGTGGAGAAGCCGTGCTCAAGGGGCGCTCGATGTTCATAGGGCGCATCGGTGAGGAAGTCGCAGCGTCGTCGGTGACGATTATTGATGACCCGACGTGTGGCGAAGCATTTGGCGCAGCGCCGATCGACGGTGAAGGCGTGCCGACAAGACGAACGCCATTGATTTCGAACGGAGTTCTCGGCGGATTTCTGCAGAACGTGTACACGGCACGACGCGACGGAAGTCGGACGACCGGATCGGCGGTGCGCGGGTATGGATCGCCGCCGGGAGTTGGCGCGCGCGCGTTGGCGATGAGCCCCGGGACGCTCACGCCGGAGGAGGTAATGCGAGCGGTTCCGATGGCGCTCTATGTGCAGTCGATAAGCGGGCTGCACTCAGGGACCAGTCCGGTGAGCGGCGACTTTTCTGTGGGTGCCGAGGGAGTCATGGTGCGCGATGGGGATTTCGCGGAACCAATACGCGAGGTGACGATCTCGTCGACGCTGCCGCGGATGTTGTTGGACGTGGTTGCGGTTGGAAACGATGCGGTCTGGTTGCCCGGAGGAGCGGCTGGGGTAACGCTGCTAATAGCCGACATGACAATGAGCGGCGCCTAATAAGACCCCACCCCACCCCACCCCCACCCCCAGGGCGATCTCGGCACGTTCGAGGCCCTTATAGGGCCCGAAACGTGCCGAGATCGCCCAGGATGGCGTCGAGTTCGCTCATTCCGACGAATGGATTGTCGCCGAAGTGCACCGTCTTCATGCCGAGCGCCCGCGCGGCGGCGATGTTGTCGGCATTGTCATCGATGAATACGCAGTTCTCCGGCGCCGCACCGACGCGCTCGCACGTGAGCAAGTAGATGCGCGGGTCCGGCTTGCGCATTCCGACTTCGCTTGAATCGACGATCACTTGAAAGAGTTCATCGACGGGGAACGTCGCACGCCAGTGGTTTCCCCACTCCTTGACATTGTTCGTCAGCAAGGCGATCGGCATTCCGACTTCTTTGAGTTCCCTGGCCTTGTGCACGACTGGCCAGTGCGTCCCGAGGGGCATATTCGACATGAACTCGAGGTATGCACCCATGTCAATCTCTTGGCCGAGTACCTCTGGAGCGCGCTTTTGCACCCCTGCGAACCAACCTTCGAGACTCAGTTCTCCAATTTCAAGCCGATGCCAGTCGTGGGTGACGGCGTCGGCAACAGCAACTTCAATCGGAACGGGATTTGTCGTGCCCTCGACACCGATGTAGCTGCGATCACCGAAGAGGAGTTCCAGCACTGCGCCCGCGGGGTATCCCATGTCCGACTCGAACTTGCCGACGCCACGGAATAGCGGACTCGAAATGACGCCGCCGTAGTCAAAAATCACTGCTTCGATCACGGGCGCGACCCTAGCCGTACCTATTAGAAGCTTCTTCTGGTGGTGCAATTGCCACTGAGATTTCGCCAACCATTGTCGCGAAAGCGATGCGCTTGGCTTCGTCCGGTGTTACGACGACATCGATGTCCGCAGTTGTCGAAGCAACCACGAGCGCGGCGGTGACGAGCGTGATGGTTGGGTCGCCGGAATCGCCGATCACCTGTGGGTCAAACGTTGCATATAGATCTATGACATCTCCAACTGCGGGTCGAACGCCTTTGTCGTTCGGCACACGCATGACGCGCAAACCATTCGGTACCACGGGGCTGCCAGCGCCGCGATTTCCTTTAGTGACGTGTCGTGAGGTGATTACCGAACCGCTCAATAATGGAACGCGCACAATCGTTCCCACAATCGAGGTAACCGTTTGGAAGGAGCGTTTTCCAAACGTGTCCCCGCGTATGCGCCGGATGGCGAGATCATCGGTTGCAACGCGCCTACCAAGTTGTAGATCGCGCGCTGCAACTACAACGGATTGCACGCGACCGAATTCGCGTTCCTGATTTTCCAATGACGACAGGAGCCCTGCTACGTGTGTAGCGGTGGCAATTGCAACTGCGAAAGCAACGATCCAGAGGAGCGTGGCGCGAGGTGAGCGACGGAACATGACAATCCCCAATCGGGAGCCCTGACGGGCGTGGATTACCGGTTGGGGGAAGAGCGGGGGAGTGTCTAGGCCGACTTCTTCTCTGTCTTTTTCTTGTCAGGTGTTTTGTTCGGCGTCTTGGCTGGAGCGTCGCTCTTTGTCTCAGTCGATGCAGGCGTAGATGCAGGCGTGCTTGTTTCGGAACTTGTTGTCGACTTTTCGGGCTTAGACGATTCGGAGGAGGCAGCCTTCTTGGACCGCGCACCAGCGCCGTGCTCGTTGCGGTAAAAGCCCGACCCCTTCAGCACGATTCCAACCGCGCCGTAGACCTTGTTGAGCTTGCCACCGCATCCGGTGTGCCGTTTGAGTGGGTCTTCGGTAAACGACTGGTAAATCTCGAAATGTTCGCCGCACTTAGTGCACGCGTATTCGTAGTTGGGCATGTAAAACTAAAACCTCTTGATCCAAACGATCGCTGAGTGGCTGATCTCTTCGGGGAAGACTGGCGGACTCGACAATATTAGCCGAGGCACGCCTCGGGGAGTCTGGGCGTGTTGAATGGGCCAGTGCTCGCCGTGTTCTTGATCGTTTGCGCCTACCTCCTCGGTACGTTTCCGACCGCGCAACTTGTTGCACGGGCAAGTGGTCGCAACGTCATGCAGGAAGGTTCGGGCAACCCCGGGGCCTCGAATGTCGGGCGCCTTGTTGGGTGGAAGGCGGGAGCGATAGTCCTATTCGGCGACTTCGCGAAGGGTGCGATCGCTGCTGGGGTGGGTCTTGCGGTTGGCGGCCGGCCCTATGCCTTCGCGTTTGGTATTGCCGCTGTGCTCGGTCACATGTTTCCGGTGACCCGTAAGTTTCACGGTGGGAAAGGCGTGGCAACTACTGGCGGGATGTTGATGGTCCTTTTCCCACCGCTCGCTGTTGCGTTTGTCCTTGTTTGGATACTGATTGCCAAAATTGGCCACCTGGCATCTATCGCTTCACTAGCTATCGCGGTTTCGTTCCCGATATTCGTCGCAATCCTCGGATACCCGATGTGGGAGGTAGGGGTCTTGAGCGCGCTTGCGGTACTAGTAATCGTGCGCCATCTGCCCAACTTACGTCGCCTTTCCGCCGGTACAGAGCTGCGTTCGAACGAGAGTTCGGGCGGGGATGAATAACTACCTCTCAACTGGGCTGCAAGTTTTGTCGACACCTTTACGCTCGGCGGCAGTACCGTCGCGTAGGTGAGGACTCCATGAACCGAACAATCCGTAAGGCTGTTATCCCCGCAGCTGGTCTCGGCACGCGTTTCCTACCGGCCACTAAGAGCCAGCCGAAGGAAATGTTGCCGATTGTCGACAAGCCTTCCATCCAGTATGTGGTTGAAGAAGCAGTGCGCGCGGGTCTTACGGACATTCTCATTATCACTGGACGCGGTAAACGCGCGATCGAAGATCATTTCGACCGCAATTTTGAACTCGAGTACTACTTGGAACAGAAGGGGAAGACGGATCTCCTCAAGGAAGTGCAGAGCAGTTCGGAACTCGGCGACATCCATTACATCCGCCAACGCGATCCGCTGGGACTTGGCAATGCTGTGTCTGTGGCGCGCGAACACGTGGGAGATGAACCGTTCGCAGTCCTGTTAGGCGATGACATCATGGTCGACTCGTCGGCATTGTTACGTTCGATGATTGATGTTCACGATCGGTACGGACGATCTGTGCTCGCGCTCAAAGAGGTAACTCCGTCAGAAATTTCCGCATATGGGTGCGTCGAGACAGAGGTTGTCGGCGAGGACCTTGTGCGTGTGCAATCCATCGTCGAGAAGCCAACTCCGGAAGAGGCGCCGTCGAACCTTGCAGTAATCGGCCGGTACATCTTGACGCCAGAGATTTTCGACGCGATTGACAGGACGGAACCTGGAGCCGGCGGCGAAGTGCAACTAACCGACGCGATCGGCTTGCTCAACGAGAGCCAGACTGTTTACGGACAAATTTTTCGGCATGGTCGCTTCGATATTGGGCGAAAGGTCGACTTCCTTCGTGCCAATGTGGAACTGGCCTTAGACCGCGAAGACATTGGGCCAGAAGTCGCGGAAATTCTTGTCGACATTGTGCGGCGCAGGGGCCTTATCTGAGCGGGTCGTAGTCTCGGGCAATGAATTCGCTTGAGGAAGTGCGCCAAGGGATCCTGGGAGCGGTACCGGCTCCGCGTGTAGCAAGCGTTTATCGGACCGATGCGCTGGGCCTTGTGTTGTCATCCGCGGTCATCGCTACTGAAGATGTTCCTCCGTTCGCAAATACCGCAATGGACGGCTATGCGGTGCGCGCGGCTGACACGGTGACGGCTACCGACGACACGCCGGTGCGCTTGCGCGTCGTTGCAGATTTGGCAGCGGGTTACGTAGCAGGCGTCGAGGTTGGAGTGGGTGAGGCGATACGGATCATGACGGGCGCGCCAATGCCTAAGGGTGCTGATGCGATTCTCATGGTTGAACGAACGGAACGCGAAGGCGCGGATGGCGTATTGATCAAGGCACGCGCAACGACTGGCGATCACATCCGCGCGGCGGGTGGTGATGTTGTGGCGGGTCAAGAAGTTTTTGATGTGGGCACCGTGTTGGGTCCTGCACACCTTGGCGTGTTGTCGAGTCTCGGTATTGAGCAGGTCGACGTGTTCGAGCGATTGCGAGTTGGCGTGTTGTCAACCGGTGACGAATTGCGTGAAGGTGCGGTTGCATTGGGACCGGGACAGATACGCGACTCGAACCGACCGATGCTCCTTGCAATGGTGGAAGAGTCAGGATGCGAAGCGATTGATCTGGGAATCACACGCGATGACGAAGCCCGACTGACAGAAATATTTGAAAGCGCGTTGGCATCGTGTGATGTGCTCGTTACGAGCGGCGGGGTATCGGTCGGCGATTACGACGTTGTGAAGGCTGTGCTCGACCAACTCGGAGTGTTGCGATGGTGGCAGGTAGCGATCAAACCGGCAAAGCCTCTCGCGTTTGGATTGTTGCGGGGAGTGCCCGTGTTTGGGTTGCCGGGAAACCCGGTGAGTTCCCACGTGAGCTTCGAATTGTTCGCGCGGCCTGCGTTGAAACAAATGATGGGACACCGCGAATGCTTCCGTCGCGAAGTGCAGGCTGTAACGGAGGGGCCCATGCCGCGACGCTCCGATGGCAAGACGCACTTCGACCGAGTCTGCGTTCGCTACGACGATGGACAGTTCTTCGTCATGAGAAGTGGCGCGCAGGCGAGCAACGCTCTTGCAGCGATGGCAATCGCGAATGGTCTAGCGATCTTGCCCGATGGCGACGGTTGTGCTGTTGGTGACCCAGTTCGAGTGATGCTGCTCTACTAGAGAAACCACATATGGCCGATAGGAAACGCGGAAGTGCCCGGGGTTGTGACCCCGGGCACTTTTCCTCCCCGCTCGATTTGGTTGGTCGTCTACGACAACTGACGCTTTGGTCGGCTCGTCGCCACTAGTGCGACCGCGGCCACTCCACAAAGGAGGAGACCGCCGCAGGCCATGATCAAGATGCTCGTTGAGTTAGAAGTATCGGGTAGCGCGACTGCTGACGCCGCTGTCGTGCCCGCCGTCTGCGCGGCGGGTCGGACGGGCGCCGCAATCACGGCACCCTCGACATCCGTCGCGGCAGGCGAAGAGGCCGTCGCGCTACCCGAGTCGGTCATGAGGGATGAGACGGACTCCGTCTCCCCGTCATCCATCGCGACCGAGATAGAACTGTGTGGTTCGCTTGCAGCACCCATTGGGAGTACCTGTTCACGCGAGATGACCGTGCTCGACACCTCAACGCTTTGTGCGCTGGGACCGGCGTACACCTTGTGACGACATGGGTTTACGAAACCGGCCTGGTTAGGTGTGCATTGTGGGCCGGTCTGCGTCAATCCCGTTGTGAATGCGCCGACGTTGCTGACCGACCATCCGGCGGGCAAGTTTGATGCAGTGATGTGGTACATGCCGCCGCGTGCGACGAGGAAGCCTGTGTCGGGGTGATTGCACACCATGTCATCGACGTTCGCCGGCTGCGTGCATGTAGCTGTAGATCCACTAGTTGTGATGGTGAGCGTCGTTCCTGCAGGGCGAGCAAATGATGGATTGCCCGCAGCGTCCATGGCCTGAAGAGATAGATATACGCGCCAAGCTCCTGTGTCCGCTGGTTCCGAAGGCGTTGCGCCGGCAGTGCTGACGCCAGCTACGGCGAACAGAGCGCCTATTGCGAAAGCGCTGGCTATTGCTCCGATGCGGCAAGAGCGAGAAGAGTGGGTGGTGCTGGAAGGCAATCGCATATTGAACCTCGGGTGCTCACGAGACCGGCCCAGATGGCTGGGGCCGGTTTCGCACTGGCTCCCCGCAGGCTCATGCGACCAATGATCGCCTGCGGATCAACGCCTCCCCGAGGTGATGACCGTCTCTTGTGGTGACTAGCCAGTCGCCTGCCTCCCGTGCAGCGACCTAAGGCTTTTCATAGTGCGCCTCAAGTTCCGAATACTCCATAGGTCGATCGCCTCATCTGCTTCGGAGGCTTCGAAACCGGGCCGCATAACCTGGACCCGTGGCGATACCTCTGATAGATCCATTCGCCAGACGTGTGCGGGATCTCCGTTTGTCCGTAACGGATCGCTGCAATTTTCGGTGTGCGTACTGCATGCCGGAGGAAGGCCTTGAATGGCTGGACCGCAGCGACCTGCTTACTTACGAAGAACTGGCCAGGATCGCCGGAGTATGCGTGAGTCGGTGGGGCTTCGACGGCATCAGGATTACGGGTGGGGAACCAACCATGCGCGCCCATCTGCCGCGCCTCTTCGAATTGCTCGCGCCGCTTGGCGTTGACCTTGCGATGACCACGAACGGCGTGAAACTTCCAGACCTTGCCGCAGACCTCGCCGCCGCGGGATTGCGTCGCATCAACGTGTCATTGGACAGCCTGAGTCGCGAGACCTTCTTGTTGTTGACTCGGCGTGACGAACTTCATCGAGTGCTCTCGGGTATCGATGCGGCGATCGATGCTGGTCTAGATCCGGTAAAGGTGAACTGCGTTGTTATACGCGGAGTCAATGACGATGAAGTTGTGGACTTGGCCGCGTACGGACGCGACCGCGGCGTTGGGATGCGCTTCATTGAGTTCATGCCGCTCGACGCCTCGGGAGAGTGGACGGCAGACCGTGTTGTCCCCGCTAGTGAGATCCTCGAAAAGATCTCCGCAGTGTTTCCCCTTGAGGTCGTTGGTGACGCGCATCATGTGCAGCCCGCCGAACGGTTCCGTTACGTCGACGGGCGCGGAGATGTCGGAGTGATCGCAAGTGTGACGGCGCCGTTTTGTGAGAGTTGTGATCGCGTTCGGGTGACGGCTGAGGGCAAGTTCAGGACGTGCCTGTTCTCCCTAGAGGAACAGGACCTGCGATTGGTTATGCGTGCGGGCGGTACCGACGATGATTTGGCGGCCGCAATCGAGTCGGCCGTCGGCAGGAAGTGGGCTGGCCACCGGATTGGAGCTGTGGACTTTGTGCGGCCCGAACGTTCCATGAGCCAAATAGGTGGCTGACGGAGCGCTGGCACGGCCCTGGCACGGCCCTGGCACGGCGCTAATACGCCGGCTGGCGTGATCTCGTAGACTCGCCCGATGGCATCGGAGTTCACTCACCTAGATCCCCTCGGCCGCGCCCGCATGGTCGATGTCTCGTCCAAGGAGCCCAGTCACCGTCGGGCGATTGCCAGGTGCCGTGTGTACATGGAACCGGAGACGGCAGTGCGGGTTGCGTCGGGCGCGATTACCAAGGGCGACGTGCTCGCCGTCGCAAGAGTGGCGGGTATTCAGGCCGCTAAGCAGACCTCAAACTTGCTGCCGCTCTGTCACCCGCTGCTCGTCGGATCAGTGTTCGTGAACTTTCGCATCGAGGAACGCCATGTAGAAGTGGAAACGCAGGTGGATACGGTAGATCGCACTGGCGTCGAGATGGAAGCGCTAACTGCGTGCGCGATTGCTGCGCTTACCGTCTATGACATGTGCAAGTCGATAGACCGCGGCATCACGATTGGCGATCTACAACTGTGGGAGAAGACGGGCGGTCGTTCGGGAGTTTGGCGTCGTCCTGGACGCGACGGCGACGATTTCGCGCTTTAGCGAAACGAATATGCACGCCATTTTACCTGCACATTAGCGACGCATAACGAACAAACATTCGCTTTTCGGCTAGACGGGCGTGGCGGGGTTCCCCTAGGGTGGCGGGGAGTTCTCGAGGTGTACAAATGCGGAGGTCCACCTTCGCGTGTTCATCCGTTGTTAGCGTTCCCGACACGAAAGGCGACAAGGAGTCTTGGCGATCATCGTCCTGTTAGTACTTGTGGTTCTATGGGCGGCCTTCTTCGCGTGGCCCCTTTTGAAGGGCCGCACAAGCACTGGCCGCACCGCCGACTCCGTAGGCGACTTCTCATTCCGGTTGGGCGTTCTCGGCCGGACAGGGGGATTCGCTAGCCGTCGCCGTTCAGATCCATCGGCTATTCCGCTCGGCGCTTCCAACGCCCAAGGCCTGGGCCATTCCATTGGTGTGCCCCTCGGTGGACCCGTCGCAACGCCCGAGCCCACGAGGTCGCAGCGCAGGCGTAGAGAAGTCTTGATGATTCTTGTTGCAGCCGTGCTGGTGACATTGTTGATCGCTGTGACGATGGGAAACCCTGTCACTTGGAGTTTGCAACTGTTGGTTGACTCTGCGCTTGTGGCATACCTCGTTCTGCTCACCCGCATGCAGCGACGCGAAGAGGAGCAACGGGTAAAAGTTCGGTACCTGCCCACGGCGGCTCGCAACCAGCCATCACTAGCGCTTCGCCGTACAGCCTCCAATCGCTTCTAAGCGATTCCTCTAGGCGTAGCTGGTAAGGGTCCGCGGAACCGATGGGCGAAATACGACGCATCATCTTGTCCTCTATTCAAGGCGGCTAGTTGTGCGTAAGCATTTGATCCTGATCGTGGCGGTTGCTTTCGTCGCGTCGGCTGCCTGTACCTGAAGCCCGGCGCAGGTGCGTTCCAACTCGAAATCACTGTTGGCCCTTCCGGTACGCATGGAGACCGCGCTGCGCTTGTGCGAGCGCCGGGGTTCCCTGACGGGACCGCAACGTCTGTTGAGGTTCGCCTCGATGACCCACGATCTGAGCCGGTTGCTACCGGCGCGCAACTGCCGTTCACGTTCACGATCTCTGGCGATGCCGTGGGCAATGGTACGCACCTCATATATGCAGTGGCGCGCGTCGACGGTAAGGCGCGTAGAGGACTTAGCGGATTCGACAACCGGCCGCGCCTCAACCAACTTCAGTCTGTTGGAACACACAACAGTTACCACCTGATGCCGACAGACGAGCTGTGGTCACAGATAGAGCCATGGCAATACTTCGAGTCGCCGCTTGCGGTGCAACTTGGTGCGGAGGGTGTTCGGCAGTTTGAACTTGATGTGAACCTTGCGAACGATGGCAGCGGTCGCATGGACGTTTTCCACGTGCCGATTGTTGATGAGTTGACTACGTGTCGCGCGCTCGTTGATTGCTTGTCAGAGATTAAGGGATGGTCGGATGCGTTCCCTGGCCATGCTCCTATTGCTGTGCAACTTGAACTGAAGGACAATGACCTTGGGTTCCCCGTGCCGTACGGTTACTGGCACGCGGACGCGCTCGATGATCTAGACGCATTGATTCGGTACGCGGCCAGGTGATGTTTCTCATGGATAACGGGGGATCGCTGCGGTCGTGGTACGCGGAAGGTCGCCCCGCGTTGCAAGGCCGAGTGTTATTTACAAACGCGTCGCCAGGCGCTCCCGATGCAGCATTCATCAAGCG
>SHUZ01000157.1 GCA_009694415.1 Acidimicrobiia bacterium | reverse complement strand
AGTCACGACATGAATGGCGGCGTTAAGGTTATCTGGATCATCTTCGTGATTCTCCTGCCGTTCATTGGCATATTCGTCTACTTGATTGCGCGTGGCGGCAAGATGGGTCAACACGCAATGGAAGCGGCCCAGGCTCAGGATGCAGCCAACAAGGCCTACATCCGAGATGCTGCTGGGTCAGGTGGTAGCGCGGCCGATGAATTGACTCGCTTGGCTGATCTCAAGGCTAAGGGTGTCATCGATGACGCCGAGTTCAACTCGTTGAAGGCGAAAGTCGTTAACTAGGAGCTGTCGGGTGCACGTCACGGCTTAGCGATAGCGTGGCGTGCACAACCGGCTTAAGGGGTCACGATGACTGTTCATGATATTCCACTCAACACGCTAGAGGGCAGTTCGGCGAGCCTTGCAGAGTTCGACGGCTCGCCAATTCTGATTGTCAACGTCGCATCTGCCTGCGGTCTCACTCCGCAATACGAAGGCCTGCAGAAGTTGCACGACACATATAGCGACCAAGGTTTTTCTGTGCTCGGCTTCCCTTGCAATCAGTTCGGGGAACAGGAGCCAGGAACAGCGGCAGAGATCCGCGAGTTTTGCGACTCGAACTACTCAGTTACGTTCCCGCTGTACGAGAAGATCGAGGTGAACGGCGACGGACGCCACGCCCTATATGAGGAGTTGACCGCGACGGTAGATGTTGCCGACGGACACACCGGCGACATCCGATGGAACTTCGAGAAGTTCCTCGTGGGCGCCGATGGGGAAGTGGTAGCTCGGTTTGGTCCCATGGTCGCGCCCGACGACGAAGCACTGGTAGCGGCAATCGAAAGCCAACTCGCCCGCTAGACATCGTGTGCTTGTCGTGTAGCGCACCGCCACGGTGCATTCTGCGACAAACGCTCGGGGGTTTGGGGTTTGTTAGAGCGGGAAGTGGCAGGCTACGAAGTGGTCGGATCCCACTTCGCGGACCTGAGGTTCCTCTTGCGCGCAAACCTCGGCCGCTGCCGGGCAACGCGTGCGGAACCTGCACCCAGATGGTGGTGCCAGGGGCGACGGGATCTCCCCGCCGACGCCCTCTGTGGGCTTTGGCCGAACGGTCGGGTCTGGCAATGGGATCGCCGACAACAGCGCCGCAGTGTACGGATGCCTAGGCGCAGCGTAGAGCTCGTCTGGTCCTGCTACTTCGCAGATCTTGCCTAGATACATCACCGCAACTCGATCGCTCACGTTCTTCACAACCGCGAGATCGTGTGCGATAAAGATAAGGGTTAGGCCGTAGCGGTCTTTCATATCCTGCAGAAGGTTGATGATCTGTGCCTGCACGGATACGTCGAGTGCAGAAACCGGTTCATCGCAAATGATCAACTTTGGTTCCGTAGCTACCGCTCGTGCGATCGAAATGCGTTGGCACTGTCCGCCCGAGAACTCGTGGGGCCTGCGCGGTCCCGCGGTCTCGGGATCGATGCCGACCGCCTCGAGCACTTCGGTGACCTTCGCGTTTCTGGCGTCCTCGTCACCGATCTTCCAAATGTCAAGGCCTTCGCGCACGATGTCGCGAACTCGGCGTCGCGGGTTGAGTGAACTGATCGGGTCTTGAAAGATCATCTGCAGCTTCGGGCGGACCTGTCGCAGTTCCTCGCCCTTCAATTTCGTGAGGTCGTGTCCTTCGAAGTCCACCGAACCCGCCTGGGAACGTACGAGTTGCATAACGGCACGGCCGGTAGTGCTCTTGCCACAACCCGATTCGCCGACAAGCCCAAGAGTCTCGCCGGGCAAAACGTCGAGGCTGATGTCTGAGACTGCATGAACTTTGAGGCCACTGCGTCCGACCGGGAACTCGACAACGAGGCCTTCGATCCGGAGGAGTGCTTCTTCGCTCGGGCGCAGATGTGCTGTACCGCTGCCAGCCATTAGACGCTTCCCTTGGGGTTGATCGTCCCGCCGCGCAAGTGACTCGTCGTTACCTGAGGCAGTGTTTCGGTAGCGGTGCTAACTCCAGCCGGCAGCACATCTTCAACAACTGCGAGCGCAGACTCAAGACCGGCTGCTCGGTTCGCTTCGAGGGCTGCTCGATTCTCAGGGGTGCCCACGGGCGTCCAGCAACGGAATTGATGGTCTGGACTAGTTGCATCCACAAGGGGCGGTTCCTCTTGTGTGCATTTCTCATGAACGTACGGGCATCGAGGGCTGAACTTGCATCCCGTCGGCGGGTTGACAATGTCCGGTGGCCTGCCACCGATTGCTTGCAATAGCGAGTGCGACGGCGCGGAGAGTTTAGGAATGGAGCGCAAGAGCGCTTCTGTGTACGGATGGCGCATGTCAGAGAACAAGAGTCCGGTTGGGGCCTTCTCGACAATGCGGCCGGCGTACATCACCACGATCTCGTCTGCGCGGCCAGCGACCACTCCGAGGTCGTGCGTTACAAGAATCATCGCCATAAAGCGCTCTCGTTGTTGCTCCTCAAGAAGGTCGAGGATCTGCGCTTGAACAGTCACATCTAGAGCGGTAGTTGGCTCATCGGCGAACAACAATTTAGGGCCACAAGCGATAGCGATGGCGATCATGATCCGCTGCCGCATACCGCCCGACATCTGGTGCGGGTATTCCTTAAGACGGCGCTCGGCTTCGGGAATACCGACTGCCTTCAATTGCGCCAAGGCGAGTTCGCCCGCGTATTTCTTTGAGACATCTAGATGTTGAAGGATCATCTCAGTGATCTGATTGCCGATCTTCATAACTGGGTTCAGCGATGTCATCGGGTCCTGGAAGACCATCGACATCTGCGATCCCCAGAGTGCGCGCAATTCATCGTTAGATGCGTCGATTATCTCGCGGCCCTCAAAAAGAATGCTGCCTGTTCGTTCGACGTTGCTCTTCGGCAGGAGTCCCATGATCGAACGCGCAAGAACCGTCTTGCCGGATCCAGATTCACCGACAACGCCGAGAGTTTGTCCACGCTCCAGCGACAACGTCACGCCATCGACAGCGCGTGCTACGCCACGCCCAGTGTGGAAGTGGGTGTGTAGGTCGACGACCTGAAGGAGCGGTCCTTCGGCGGGTTCGGTTTCGAAGCGCGCAGCGGCATCGGCGGACTTCTTAGACTTTCTCACAACGCCGAATCCCGCACGTCAGACCGCGCTCGTACAACGTCCCCAAGGAAGTTCAGCGAAAGCACAGTGAGGAAGATTATGAGTGATGGCGCGAGAACGATATGAGCTGCTCCGCGTAGCTCGCCTTGGCCGCCGACGATGATGTTGCCCCACGTGACAACTTCCGGCTTCACGCCAGCGCCGATGATTGCCAGGCCTGCTTCGGCAACGATCACAACTGCGATTCCGAGCAGTGCGATGGAGAACATCGCAGGCAGCACGTTCGGCAGCACCTCGCGCCATATCACGCGACGATGTGTTGCTCCTTGTGCGCGTGCGGCGAGCACGAACTCGCGTTCAGACCATGACAGCGCAGATGCGCGCGCGATGCGAGCGAGCACGGGTGTGCTCACGATCGCGAGAGCGAAGGTGACGTTGGCAACCGTGTGTCCGAGAACGGTCACGACGAACAATGCAAGGATTAGTTGTGGGAATGCAAGAAGGATGTCTAGAACGGAGCCGATAAAGCCGCCGATCTTGCCCTTGAAGTAGCCAGCGATATTGCCGAGTACGCCACCGACCAGGAGGCCGAGACCGACCGAAACGATTCCGATCAGCAATGAGTTTCGGGCTCCCCAAATCACGCGTGACAACACGTCATGTCCGGAACCATCGAGGCCGAACAAGTGGTCGAGACTAGGCGGCGTTGCGATAACAACTGCCTTACCTCCGCCGCTACGCGGAAGTTCAACGTCGTTGATCGGGTCAGGGATTGGAAGGAATGGTGCGGCAAATGACGATGTGAGCAAGAGCGCAAGCCAGATGATGGATAGCCATGCACCTACACCGAGACCCTTGCGCTTCTTGCCGATGTTCGCAATCTCGGGACCATCGGTGACGGCTGCGAAATACAGCATCGGTTCATCGACCGCGGAGTCGTGCGACTTGTCCGCAACGAGTGATTGAACGATGTCATCGCCGGAGTTATGCGACGGCGCGGGCATGGCGAATTCTCGGGTCGAGGACGGAATACAGGATGTCTACGAAGAAGTTGAGCAGGATGTAGAAGATGGCGATGAGCACAACGAGCGATTGCGTCAATAAATACTGTTGACTGAGGATCGACGCAGCAAGGAGCCCGCCGATTCCTGGGACCTGGAAGATGCGCTCGATAACGACGGCGCCGCCGATCAGAGCGCCGACGTTCAGACCGGCAACCGTGAGCAACGTAAGACTCGACGGACGTAGTGCGTGGCGAAAGAGCACGCGTTTGGCGGGAATGCCTTTGGCCTTGGCTGTCGTGATGAAGTCCTCTTGCAGTGTCGCGATCATGTCGGAGCGAAGCAGCCGTGTGTAGATGGCGATTTGGGCAAGCGCCAGGCTGATTATGGGCATCAGCATGTACTGCCAGTTATCGGCAGGGCTTAGGGGAAACGGATCGACGTTCGCCTGAGTGGGTAAAAGTTGCCACTTTGCTCCTACGTATGTTGCGAGGAGCAGAGCCACGACGAATTGCGGTAGGGCGAGCAACCCGAACGCGGCCATGTTGCTCCCGCGGTCGAACTTGCTTCCAGCTCTATATGCGGTAAAGACGCCCAATGGAATTGCTATTGCCAGCGCGAGGAGTTGTGCGTACAGCATTAGCTCTAAGGACACCGGCAGCCTTTTCACGATCGTCTCACTTACCGGCACGCTGGCTACATTCGCGCCTGACCCCGTGTATATCTGGCCCAGGTCACCGGTGACGAAGTTTCCAATCCAGTTGCGGTATTGGACGAAGAACGGCTTGTTGAGCCCGATCTCTTCGCGGACCCGTTCTTTCTCTTCGATCGATGCGAACGGGATCATCTTGGCTACGAGGTCGTTGTTACCACCGATGA
Organism: Acidimicrobiia bacterium; assembly: GCA_009694415.1. GTDB lineage: Bacteria > Actinomycetota > Acidimicrobiia > IMCC26256 > JAENVU01 > SHUZ01. Next base: position 596 of record SHUZ01000157.1, on the reverse strand, counting down.
GTTTGATGAACCAGAACGACAGGAACGTGACGACGAAAAGAACGACCACAAGCCGGACGAGCTTGGTAAATATCATCCGCATTCGGATGACCCCATGCTCGTCCGGCTTGTGGCCTCGATCACTCCCTTGCTACTTAGTTTTCCAGATACCGAGCAACTGGTGGTATCCAGCTAGCAGATCCACTGGCTTCTTTGTGCCGACTGCTCCCGCCTCGTCTGGCAGGTTTGGTCCAGAGATGCCGTGCACGTTGGTGTCGTGAGCCACGAACCACGCGGTGTACCAGGTCCACAGGTTGTATACCTGGGAAGACATGCGCTCGTTGAAGGTTTCGTAGAGCGCCTTGCGCTTATTGGCGTCGGGCTCAGAGCGACCAGCGTCGAGTGCCTGGTTGATGATTGGGTCATCGACATGGTTGAAGTTCACAACTGAGCCGCCTTTGAACCAGACGAAAAGCGTGTCTGGGTCCTGGCCTGGATAGTTGCGCCAACCGAACGAATCAACTTGTCCGCCGATTGCCATGTTGATGATCGTGGACTGGTCTACCGGTGTAGGCAGGTTCACGGTTATTCCAATCAGGCCGAGTTGACGCTTGACC
>SHUZ01000013.1 GCA_009694415.1 Acidimicrobiia bacterium | reverse complement strand
CTTCACAAAACTTCTTGGTCGAGGTCGGTCCATTGAACGCGTAGTGACCGGACGCGGTGAGACAATGGTTCATCACCACACCGCTGTTCAGTTTCGAACGGGTTCTCCTCGACGGTGCTGACGGCGCGCGACTGCGCGACGTATCCGGCGACATCCCGGATCATTGCCTGACAGTGCTCGTTGGATTGTCCGGCGCCGGGAAGTCGAGCGTTCTCCGGCTCGCCAACCGCCTCGAGGTGCCAAGTTCGGGCACCGTGCGATTCCGCGGGAATGACATTCGTGGACTTGATCCCCTTGTCCTGCGGCGCAGGGTAGGGATGGTCTTTCAGCGGCCAACGCCATTCGGTGGGGATGTAGTCGACAATTTGAGAGTAGCCAATTCAGATCTCGACAGAATTGGTGCGCAAGCATTACTTGAAAACGTCGGACTTGATAGCGCGATGCTTGATCGTCCTGCCGCTGATCTTTCCGGTGGCGAGTTGCAGCGTGTCTGTTTGGCGCGCACGTTAGCGACCTCACCAGACGTGCTGTTGATGGACGAACCAACCGGTTCACTCGATCACCGCAGCAGGTCTGTGCTCGAATCCCTAGCGCGCAAGTTGGTGATGGCGGGACAGCCGATGGTGTGGGTCACCCATGACTTCATGCAGATGCGCCGCATTGCGGACCACGTGATTGTTTTAGATGCCGGTAGGATTGTCCACGCGTCGCCACTCGCAACACTCGATGCAACGGCACCCCCTGCTGTAGCGGAATTTCTCAACGAACATGGTTCCGACGAAGGCGCCGTCAAAGAATGACCGGCTGCCTGTGAGGGGGATTGGGTGGGGCGACGTAGCAATATCGGCGATCTTGGTTCTGGTTGCTGTTGCAATCAGTAAGCGGCGACACCTCGGGCTTGAAGCGAGCCTGTTGTGGGCCGCGTTTCGCGCAGTGGTACAACTAACGGCCGTCGGCCTGCTGGCCAAGGCGGTATTTGACTCGAATTTCTCCCTAACCTGGGCTTGGTGCTGGATCGTTTTTATGCTGTTGATCGCTTCCGAAACATTGCGACGGCGCGGTCCTGAACTATCAGGTCTATTCAAACTCGGGCTGTGCGCATTCGGCTTGTCCTGTTTATTGGTGTTGGGCGTGCTGTTTGGACTGGGCGTGTTCGAACTCGAAGCGCTGACGCTCGTACCGATAGCCGGCCTCTTAATCGGTAACGGTCTAGCGACATCAGTGCTTGTCATGCGGCGCGTGTATGGAGAAATCAGCGATCATCAAGATGAAATCGAAGCGCGACTCGCTCTTGGCCAAACGAGTAGCGAGGCCTCTGCGCCGTTTATTCGCCAGGCTTTACGCACGGCCTTGGTTCCACAGATAGAGACAACAAAGGCAGTAGGCCTCGTCGTGTTACCGGGTGCGATGACCGGACTAATCCTCGCTGGGGTCGATCCGCTCGACGCTGTTCGCGTTCAGATCGCGGTGATGTTTGTAGTGCTCGGTACGGCTGCTACAACTTCAACGGTGATCGCGTTGGGAGTGCGGAACCGTCTGTTCACGAAGGATCAACGCTTGGTCCGGATTGTTCGCCCAGCCGCATCCAAGTAGGTAAACGGCGTCAGCGGCCCACGAACCCGATCCCTGAGCACGGGTGTGTTATCGGCGACCTACGTTTGGCCGTTTGCCGTGATTCGCCTTCTTGCGGCGACACCGCAACTTACGCTTCTTCGTCTTCTTGCTCACTGGATAGCTCCGTTGCGGTTTAGTCGGGACGCCGTGGGTCCGGGCGAAGCGGCACAGGATAGTTACCCTGAGTGCCGTGGAGCACCTCGGGCTGGTAGGCCTCTCTGGATCCGGGCACGACGGCCTGTTTGCGGCATTGACCGGTCTTGACGTATCGACTGCCTCGGATCGTGTTGTCGGGGTTGTGCAATTGCCAGACGAACGCCTGGCGAAGCTTGCTGCGATGTCCGAATCTAAAAAGGTTGTGAGGGCGACATTTGAAATCGCCTATGTGCCGGGTCTGTCGACGGAACCGGGTAAGGGCATGGGAAGTCGGTTGCTCGGTTCACTGCGCGATTGCGACGCGCTGCTGTTCGTATTGGGAGCGAGCGAGGGCGCCGACCCTGCTTCCGATCTCTTGACGTTGGAGTACGAGTTGGTACTTGCCGATCTGGCATCTGTTGAACAGCGGCTCGACAAACAACGGCGCACCGCCAAGGGCGACAAAAGCCTTGGACCTGAGATCGCTGCACTCGAACATGCGCTGGAACTCCTTGGTGATGGAACGCCCATCTATCGCTCTCAACTGCCGCAGGAGGAGCGCGCCCTCCTGCATAGCGTGTTTCTGCTCACCAATAAGCCGATGCTTGCAGTTGTCAATGTCGATGTCGACCAACTCGATGTTGCTGACGAAGTCGCGGCGAAATTGGGTGACGAAGCGCTGGCGGTGTGCATTGAGATCGAAGGTGACCCCGATGTAGTTGGCACGCTTGGGGATGAGCGAGCCGAACTTCTTGCAGACCTCGGTGTAGCGGAGAGCGTGGTGCCGCGACTCGCGCGCGCGGCGTATCAGTTGCTAGGTCTACGTACGTTCTTGACTACCGGTGATAAAGAGAGTCGCGCATGGACGTTTCGGTCCGGTGCACATGCTCCTGAATGCGCGGGCGTAATCCACTCCGATTTATCGCGAGGGTTCATCAGGGCAGAGGTGATCCATTGGGACGAACTCCTAGAGCTCGGATCGTGGACTAAAGCCAAAGAACTGGGCAAGTTGCGCGTGGAGGGGAAAGATTACGAAGTCGCCGACGGCGATGTCCTCGAGATCCGATTCAATATCTGAAGGCTGGCGGTCTTGTGTGGTTGGTACGTGAGGGAAACGTGCTGGCGGTGGCCGAATCGCCATCCAGTCGCAGCGGACGCGCGCGCGGACTGCTAGGTCTAGATGGGTATGAGGGCGCGCTGGTTCTTCGGCCGTGCCGCTCCGTGCACACAGTCAGAATGCGATTCACCATCGATGTGGCTTTCTGCGAGGACTCTGGTGTGGTGCTCAAAACTTTGAAAATGAAGCCGTGGCGAGTATCTCCGGTGGTGTGGAAGGCGTCGTTCGTGATCGAAGCCGAAGCTGGCTCGTTCGCTCGGTGGAACCTACGGGTAGGGGACAGGATCGAAGTGTTGCCATGACAAACAAACTGGATACTGAATCCGTGCCATCCGGAGCCTTGGTATTGGTTGCTACACCGATTGGCAATCTCGGAGATCTTTCGCCGCGCGCCGTAGAAGTCTTACGCGACGCGGATGTGATTGCTTGCGAAGACACACGTAGGACGCGAGCGTTGTTGACACACTCGGGGATCAGCGCAGGAAGGCGCCTGCGCGCGGTTCACGCACACAATGAGGCGGAAGCAGCCGGACGCATAGTGAAGGAAGTTAAGTCGGGCCTTCGTGTCGCGTATGCGAGTGACGCGGGAATGCCGGGTATTAGCGATCCCGGTGCGCGTCTCGTAACAGCGTGCATCGAAGCCGATATACCAGTCGAGATCGTGCCGGGTCCGAGCGCTGTACTCGCCGCACTGGTGCTTTCGGGGCTTCCATCTGATCGCTTTGTCTTCGAGGGATTTTTGTCGCGGCGAGGCGCTGAGCGAAGAAGACAATTGGAGTCGATCGCGGTAGAGCGACGCACAGTTGTTTGTTTCGAGTCGCCTCGGCGCATGGCCGCGACTCTCGCTGACCTAGCGAACGCTTGCGGGGACGGACGCCGAGCGGCGGTCGTGCGAGAAGTAACGAAACTTTATGAAGAAGTGCAGCGGTCGTCGCTCGGTGAACTTGCTGCCAACTGCACCGAGGTTCCGCGAGGTGAACACGTAATTGTCATCGGAGGGGCGCCGCCCGCCGCCGATCCAGACGATGCAACTATCGAGGAGGCCGTGGCGGCGGCCCTGGCGGATGGCGCGTCCGCTCGCGATGCTTCGGTTGCGGTCGCGAAGGAACTTGGTGTCGCTCGCAGACGGGCGTACGAAATTGCTAATCGCCTGACGGGAGTGAAAGCTCCTTGACGCAAGGCGCACAAATCAGTTTGGTTTGATGTTCTCGTAACCCCTCGGCTGCACCGCAAAAGACGCAGTGCTGTTCAACCTTTTCGAGAACGAAGTGTCGGCCTTCGACGGAGATGTCGACTAGATCCCCGACACCGATGTCGAGTTGTTTGCGCATCTCTGCTGGGAGAACGATTCGTCCGAGACTGTCGATCTTGCGAGCCATACCACTCGAAGCCACGTGAGCACCTCACTGTTGGGATTGGCCAATGAGCCGATAGAGAAAGGTAGTGGTCGGTATCGTAGGCCGCGTGGCCAAGTCTTTCTATGTGACGACTCCCATCTACTACGTGAACGATGCGCCACACATAGGTCACGCCTATACGACAATCGCCGCCGACGCCATTGCGCGATGGCGGCGCGCTTGGGGCGACGACGTGTTGTTCGTCACTGGAACAGACGAACATGGTCTAAAAATTCAGAGAGCCGCTGAGGAACACGGGGTGAGTCCGCAGGAGTGGGCGGATCGCACGAGCGAGCGGTTCGTAGAAACATGGCGGATGCTGGACATCACAAATGACGACTTCATTAGAACAACAGAACCCAGACACCGCGATTCCGTTCAAGCGTTTTTACAAACGGTCTATGACAACGGCTACATCGTGCTCGATACATACGAAGGTTTGTATTGCGTCGCCTGTGAGGCTTACTACACTCCCGACGACTTGGTCGACGGTCGTTGTCCAGTACACGACCGAGAAGTAGAGCAAGTAACCGAAGAGAACTACTTTTTTCAACTAAGTCGTTTCGAAGATCGATTGCTGGAGTATTACGAGAAAAACCCCGACGCGGTACAACCTGCGGGCAAGCGGAACGAAGTGCTCGGCTTCATTCGACAGGGGCTGCGTGATTTCTCGATGAGTCGTACGTCGATCTCTTGGGGGATACCGCTTCCTTGGGACGAACGTCATGTGACATACGTCTGGTACGACGCATTAATCAACTACCTAACTGTTGCCGGTTTCGGCACAGATAAGGCCCAGTTCGAGCGCAGATGGCCGGTTGATTACCACCTGATGGCGAAGGACATTCTTCGTTTCCACGCCGTCTATTGGCCCGCGATGCTGATGGCCGCCGGGATCGAACTTCCCAAGTGTGTATTTGCGCACGGCTATCTGCTCGTCGGTGGCGAGAAGATGAGTAAGACACGTCTCAACCAGATTGCACCCGCTGATTTGGTGGCCGAAGTTGGCTCCGATGGATTTCGGTACCACTTCCTTGCAGACCAACGCTTCGGACCTGACGGCGAGTTCAGTTATGAAGCGATGATTGCCCGGTACAACTCTGATCTCGCGAACAATTTTGGCAACCTAGCGAGTCGCGTGCTGAATATGGCGACCAACTATTGCGGGTCAGCTACTCCAGATACGCGGGCGGACGGCCCTCTCGCAACCGCTTCCGCAAAGGCTCTCGAAGGATGTAGTGAGGCGTTCGACCGGCTCGATTTTGCCGGAGCGATGGAGGCAGTGTGGCAACTGATTAGAGAAGCAAACACGTTCATCGAGGACCGTGAACCGTGGAAGCTTCACAAGGCGGGCGCCGCCGACGAAACTGCGAACGTTATCGGTGATTGCTTGGAGGCACTTCGAATTATTGCGTTGCTCGTCGCACCAGTGATTCCCCGCGCGTCGGCGCTGCTCTGGACCCGTCTTGGCATGGAGGGAACGCCGCAGGAACAATTGCTGCCAGGCGCTGCAACATGGGGGGCAGCGGTTACGCGCGATAACCGCCTCGACAAGGGCGATGCTCTCTTCCCGCGAATCGAAACCTGAGATCTGGTCTTGGAAGCGGCACCCCTATACGGCTCAGTGATGGCGAGACCAGCGATGGAGCGCGGCTGGGTAGATAGCCATTGCCATTTACCAGATGTCCCTGCTGAGGCGGCTGAAGTAGTCGACCGTGCGCGGGCTGCCGGGGTCGCGTGGATGGTGGCGGTGGGAACGGATCTTGCAACATCGAGAACGGCGGTTCATTACGCCGAGGAACACGACAACGTTTATGCAACGGTTGGCCTTCATCCCCATGATGCATTGAAACTCGATTCTGAGTGGCCGGAATTGCGTGAACTAGCAACGCACCCGCGCGTCGTCGCGATTGGCGAGACGGGTTTCGACTTGTTTTATGAGCACTCGCCTCGAGATGAGCAAGCAACGGCATTTCGTGCGCAGATCCAACTGGCCCATGAATTAGATCGAGCTCTCGTGATTCATTCGCGTGATGCATGGGACGAAACATTCGCGGTACTCGACGCGGTAGGTGTACCTCCGCGAACGGTCTTCCACTGTTTCACCGGTGGTCCTGCAGAGGCGAAGCGCGCGCTTTCCTACGGGGCGCGCGTCTCGTTCAGCGGGATTATCACGTTCAAGAATGCAGATGATGTGCGTGCCGCCGCATCTGTGGCGCCTGCTACGCACACACTGATCGAGACTGACTCGCCGTTTCTTGCCCCATCCCCACATCGAGGAACCACGAACGAACCGGCGAACGTCGCGTTGGTCGGCGAATCGCTTGCGTCTGTAACGGGGCGGTCTCGGGAAGAGGTCATGGCGACCACATCGGCTGCAGCGACCGCCGTTTTCCTTACCCGTTCCTGACCCGGCACAAAGCCCGCACCAGCCAAAAAACGACACGATTGCCAGATTGTGACATTCGTTTTGACCGCGAGTGAACACGTGGGTACGGTCCCGTGTTCTCCCGTAGCTGCCCTTGGGCTTGCGCGCGGGCACGCAATCTGGAGGCGGAGTCCATCAGCGATCATCTAACGCGTCTGGCCGCGAGGCACGGACGAGGAAGCAATCACGATGCGCGTGCACGCCATTACGCGATGCGCGTAATACGGCCATCACCCGCGCGCGCCGCCGCCCCGGAGCCAGACGTGTGGCTACCGATTCTTGACGTCACAGGTGAGCTTGCGGTACTTGACCTAGCTGGCGAGTTCGACTCGATCGCTCTAGAGGAGACACGTCACAACCTTGATCGAGAACTGGCAGAGATAGAGGCCGACTTCTGGAGAACTGCCCCAAGCAGGCTGGAGGATGCGGTAGCCCTCATAGATGTGCCAACGCTGTTCCCTCTCGAACGTCCGACTCGGGGGGCGTTTCCCAATGTTGAGTTCATGGCACTACAACCGGTTACTCCCGTTGCCGTGCGCCCGTCAGCGGACCTAGCGAATGAACAGGGAACTATCTGGATCCGGTATCGACGGCGGATGCTTGAGACGGCACTGGTGGTGTGCCTAGTTGCGGCGATCGCCACGATTGCGCCGAGTTTCCTGGCCCCCTCTCCTCCGGTTCTTGGCGTCACATTGACCGTAGACGGCACCACAACTGAAATTGAAACACGTTCGTCTACCGTCAAAGCGCTCATGGTTGAGCACCAAGTGCACTTGGGTGCGGCCGACAGGACTATTCCTGCAGCGGGACAAGAGTTGAGTACCGGAATCCCGGTTCGTGTGCTGCGCGCATTTCCGATGACTCTCGACGTTGACGGCTCTAAGCGAACGGTAGATACGACGAGGCGTTCGATATCAGGACTAAAGCGCGAACTCGGGTTGGCTACGGCATTGCGCGTCGTTGAAGGCGCGGGTCCGCTCGCCTCTGGAGACGTTGTCGTATTGCGTTCACCGGATGACGTGACCTTGGTTGCCGATGGCGTAACCACGCCGATATCAGATGCTCTTGAAACAAACGTAGGGGAGCTTCTTGCGGCGCGAGGCATGGCACTCGGTCCGCGAGACTCGGTTGTCCCGATTGCATCGGCGCTCGTCACGGACGGCATGACCGTCACAGTTCAACGCGGCCAGGTACCGCAACCAAGTCGGTCGTCGGCGAAGCGCACGCAAAATGCAGTTGCACCAAAGCCATCTTCGTCAACAAAGGCTGCCCCGGTACCGCTAACTACCCCAAGGCAAACTGGGAGCGCAACCTGGTACGGGACTGGTCCTGGAAGAGGTACATGCGCACATCTTTCGCTGCCTTTCGGCACGATCGTCACGCTCACATATCAGGGCCGAACCGCAACGTGCCGCGTGGCTGATCGTGGGCCGCAGGCATGGACTGGCCACGTCATCGATCTCTCTCCAGATGTATTCGGCGCGCTAGCGCCCCTTGGTACAGGGATATTGCACGGCATCCAGCTATCGACCTGAGCCGCGCGACGATTGGGGCACGATGCAGCCCCTAACCCCGACTTCGATTGCAGACCTGCTCTCTCGTCACGAATTACGCGCCAGCCGCGCGCTCGGTCAATGCTTCCTCGCTGATCCAAATACTGCGCGACGCATCGTGCGTTTGGCGGCATTCGAAAGGGGAGCACCGATATTGGAGATTGGCCCTGGAATCGGTTCCCTTACGATTGCCTTGCTCGAGGCCGGAGCGAATGTCACTGCCCTAGAACTTGATCGGCATGTTTTGCCCGCGTTGCACGAGGTTGTGGGTGATGTGCCCGAGGTGGTGCATGGAGACGCGCTCACTGCAGATCTAGACCAACTCGTTCCCGCCGCGAACGGTCCCTGGATGACGGTTTCTAATCTTCCTTACAATGTCGCAACGCCGATAGTTATGCGCCTGCTTGAAGAGGCGCCGCAGATTCGAACGATGCTTGTGATGGTGCAACGTGAAGTCGGAGAACGATTCGCTGCGACGCCAGGAGGCAAGGCATATGGCGCGGTGACAGTAAAGATTTCTTACTTCGCACGCGCAACGGTGGTTGGCATGGTTCCTCCAACGGTGTTCTTCCCTCACCCGAAGGTCGATTCGGCCCTTGTGAGAATCGATCGCTACGACACGCCTGCTGTAGATGTTGATTCTCGAGGCGACCTGTTCGCGCTCATCAAGGCTGGTTTCGCGACGAGGCGCAAGATGTTGCGATCGGCATTGCGTCCGCTACTCGGTGTGCGCACGGTGGAGATACTGACCGCTGCAGGGGTCGATCCGACCAACCGCGCCGAGGCTCTCGAAATTGCTGAATGGGCAATGATCGCGAGAGCGGTCAAGTGACCAACGGAGTCACTGCCAACGCCAAGTTGAACCTCACTCTTGCGGTGCTCGGCTTGCGCGAGGACGCCTATCACGAGTTAGAGGCACTAACGGTCAATATCTCCGATCCGCATGATGTCGTGACCGTTACAACGACGTCTACCGAGACGGTCGAGTTGTCTGTCTTGGGTAATTCAGACGATGTCCCAATCGATGATTCCAACCTCGCAGTACGTGCGGCGCGCGCCGTCTTGCCGCCAGGTGTTGGAGCGCGGATTGAATTAAGGAAGGGCATTCCAACTGGTGCCGGACTTGGTGGCGGCTCTGCTGACGCGGCAGCCGTGTTGCGAGTTCTCGGCGACCTATTAGATCTCGACTCGCAACTCGTCGCAATGGCTGCACAGGAAATCGGCTCTGACGTTCCGTTTTGCTTGTCAGGTGTTCCAGCTTGGATGAAAGGACGCGGTGAAGTTATTGAGCCCGTCGACGTACGCGGCTCGTTCTTCGCCTTGATTGCCAAGCCTCCATTCTCGTTGCACACGCCATGGGTTTATCGCGCATGGGATGATCTTGGCGGTCCCACATCTGTTCGCGAAGTCGCGGCGCCTAGCGCGGTCGCGCACCTGGTAGAGGTTGCGAAGAATGATCTTGAAGCTGCCGCGGAACATGTAGAGCCGAGATTGCGCGCGTTTCGAGAAGCTATTGAGATCTCAGCGCGTGCACCATCAGTACTTGCCGGGAGCGGTTCGTCGTATTGGATCCCGTTCGACGACCAAGAAGAGGCGGAACGGGCTAGGGCCAATGTGGGAGAACTGCCAGGGGTACATGTCTGGCTGGGGGCGGTTTGCCTGTGACCGCCAGCCTGATCTGGCTTAGCGGCCTTGCTGGCGACGCTGCCAGCGCGTCTTCTTGAGAAGCTTCTTGTGCTTCTTCTTACGCATGCGTTTGCGGCGCTTCTTGATCAGTGAGCCCATGGCGGCGCGAACGGTAGCCAACAATGCCCGGAAATGTCACATCGGGACCGGCGCAGACGTGCTTGCATGGAGCTGTGTGCGTCAATCAAGTTCGTTCTATTCGTTGCTCTGGGCTGAGGGGCAAACATCGCGCGGTAGTGTCGGCAGGATTGGTCGGGGGTGGTGTAACGGCAGCACGGGGTCCTTTGGAGTCCCAAGTCGAGGTTCGAAACCTCGCCCCCGAGCCATGTGGAAGGCGGTTAACTAGTAAGGGTCACCGTTGTAGTTGGATGGACAAGAGATGCTCTCCAAGATGATTGACACGAAAATCCGATGAGCGGGTATAAGCCGCTGGCCGCTGTGGTGCTGGCAGCGGGCGAGGGGACTCGCATGAAGTCGTCGATTCCCAAAGTTCTCCACCCGCTGTGTGGGCGTCCGATGCTCTGCTACGCAGTCGAAGCGCTCGCCGCCTTACCCCTTGAACGCATCGTCGTCGTGGTCGGCCATGGGGCTGAGCGCGTGACCAAGACTTTGCAGGAACACCTCTCGACATCTATACCGGTCGAGTTTGTCGAACAGCGGCACCAGCGCGGAACCGGGGACGCAACGAGTGTTGCCCTGACCGCCTTCCCGGACGACTTAGATGGCGAAGACGATTTGATCGTCATGCCGGCCGACGCGCCCCTTGTAAGTCCAGAACTGCTCGCGCGTCTTGCTACTGAACACCGCATTGCCGACGCTGCCGTAACGCTGCTCACTGCGGAATTAGACGCCTCGACTGAAGACTTTGGTCGCATCGTGCGCGATTCGAAGGGGCGCGTTGATCGCATCGTGGAACGTCTTGATGCAACCGACGATGAACTCGCCTCCACTGAAGTGAACATTTCCATCTACTGCTTCCGGCGAGGGCTCTTGACTCCCGCGTTGCGGCGCCTAAGCCCCGAGAATGCGCAGGGTGAGTACTACCTGACCGACGCGGTGGGCGTACTTCGTCAAGCCGGTCACCTTGTTGTTGCGGTACCAGCCGACGATCCTGCGGCTGCGATGCACGTAAACGACCGCGCTCAACTGGCCGCAGCCGAAGCTGAACTTCGTTCGCGTATCAATGTGCGATGGATGCAAGAAGGAGTCGGCATAGTCGATCCAGCGACTACGTATATAGATGCCAATGTTGAAATAGCGGCCGAAGCATGTCTTTTGCCAGGAACGATCCTTGAAGGTAGAACGGTTGTGGGAACAGGCTCGGTAATTGGACCGTATACGAGGTTGGTGGACACGGTTGTCGGTGAGCGTTCGGTGGTGGCCAATACCGTTGGGAGGGAGTCGGAGATCGGTGACGATTGCACTGTCGGCCCCTATGTCTCGTTACGCACAGGAACTCGTATCGCGTCTGGTGCGCACGTCGGCACATTCGTCGAGACGAAGAATGCGGAAATCGGTGAGGGGGCGAAGGTGCCTCACCTCGCGTATATAGGCGACGCTGAGATTGGCGACCGAGCGAATATTGGTGCGGGAACAATTACTGCGAACTACGACGGCGTTGAGAAGCACCACACAAAGGTTGGAGACGATGCGCGGATCGGTTCGAATACGGTTCTAGTTGCCCCGGTAGAGATAGGGAAAGGCGCCTATACCGGTGCCGGAGCCGTCGTGCGTGAAGATGTACCGCCCGGAGCGTTAGCGACCGGAGTCCCCGCAAGCGTGCGCGAGGGATGGGCTAAAGACCGAAATATCGAGACAGAACCGGAAGGCGACGATTGATGGAACTGGTCAGCAAGAAAAAGTTGATGCTGTTCAGTGGATCCGGAAACACAGATCTCGCTGAGGAGATCGCAGCCGATCTCAAGACCGAACTCGGCGAAGTAAAACGTTCACGGTTCGCGAATGGCGAATTGTATTGCCGCCTCGGTCAGAGCGTGCGCGGTGCTGATGTGTTCATCATCCAGGGACATTGTGATCCGATCAATGAACACATCATCGAACACTTACTCATGATCGACGCGGCCAAGCGCGCATCCGCCAAACGAATCACCGCAGTCTGTCCCTATTACGGGTACTCACGACAAGACCGCAAAGCAGAAGGGCGCGAACCGATCTCGGCGCGTTTGATGGCAGACCTGATCACTGTTGCGGGAGCCGACCGAGTACTCGCCGTCGACTTGCACACGGGTCAGATCCAAGGATTCTTCGACTGTCCGGTAGATCACCTCACGGCCGTACCGATGCTCGCCGAACACATGGCTGGCGTTCTCGACAGGTCGGTTGACGTAACGGTTGTCTCCCCAGATGCTGGCGGCGGAAAACTCGCTCGCCGTTTCGCGAACAACCTTGCTGACTATGGCGTAGAACCCGACCTAGCGTTTATCGATAAGCGTCGTCCGAAGGGAACTCACAATGTCGCTGTAGCTACGGAGATCGTGGGAGAGGTTGAAGGGCGACAGTGCTTGCTGGTTGACGACATTATTGACACCGCCGGAACTGTGGTCAGCGCGGCGGAACTTCTCACGCGCCGCGGAGCATCGTCGGTATCGATCCTGGCTACGCACGGCTTGTTGTCAGGCCCCGCGGTTGATCGACTCAAGAATGGCCCCATTCGTGAGGTTGTCGTCACGAACACTCTGCCGATTTCGTCGGACAAGCTCTTCGACAATCTCTCTGTGCTTTCAATTGCGCCGATAATCGCGCAGGCGATCGATGCCGTATTCGAAGACACGTCCGTCTCTGAACTATTCAAAGGTGACAACACATGATGAAAGCCGCTGCGATGGCTCTAGTCGTAGTTGCAGCGGCCTTCGGGAGCGCTTCCCCTGTTAGCGCGCACACCGGCCCTGGTGCCATAGCCGTGCAAGCAACGCCGAACGGCCTTACCGTCGATTACGTAACGCGCGTCACGTTCGTGGGTGACGGCGACCCCGCCGAAGAAGCCACGGTCACGGTCAGTGCCTCGCGGCGGAATCCAGATGGCACCGTAGATGTCGTTTCACCGACGACGCTCACCGCCAAGGGAGATGGCATTTACACGGGGTCGTTAATATTCCCCTCGAGCGGGACGTTCGCGCTAGTCGTTGAGAGCGTTAACCCGCCGGCGCGGGTAGAACAGTCCCAGGCAATCTTCGCGTTTGCAACGACCACGACGATTTCGGCAGAAACGCGAGTGCCGATATCCGATGATATTGGGAATGGACTCGTGCTGTTGCTGGTTGCGTTCATCGTGGTAGCGGTGCTTGCAGGCGGCAGCATTTCCATCTTGCTCAAGCGCCGCAAGGCCAATAACGAGGTTTAATTCCGGCTCCGTTTTGGATTGAGCCGCGCGAACAGGTCAGAATGGTCTTTCTTCGCAACGCCTCTTAAGGATCAAACGCGCTATGGCCGATATAACTCTTGCCGCTGAAATTCGGACCGACCTTGGATCCCGCCCCGCAGGGAGATTGCGTCGTGCTGGCCGATTGCCCGCAGTCGTTTACGGCCACAAGGTAGATCCGGTGTCGGTCACGGTGTCTGCACGCGAACTGGAACACATCCTGCACGGTCAGTCGGGCGCAAACACTTTGATCACATTGAATCTCGAAGGTGGAGAAGCGCTCGCGCTAGCCCGTCAGATTCAGCGTCACGCGACTCGCGGCGACCTCGTTCATGTCGACTTCGTTCGTGTGAGTCGTGACGAGACTGTTCGCGCAGAGGTGCCACTGCACTCAGAAGGAGATGCTCCGGGTGTTCGCGAGGGCGGACTTCTCGAGCAACTAATTTTTCACGTGTCCGTCGAAGCAAAGCCGGGAGACATTCCGACCGAGATTGTCTTCGACATCTCTGGCCTTGCGCTGAGCGATCAACTAAGAATCGCGGACCTAACGGTACCTCGTGGCGTTGCGCTCCTTCACGATGCCGGCGCACTCGTGGCTCAGGTGACGATCCCTCGCGGGATGGCGGACGAGGAAGGCGAAGGTGCAGAGGACGAGGAAGGCGAAGCCGAAGCCGATGCCGATGCCGATGCTCCGTCAACGCCCGACAGCGGCGAGTCCGAAGAGGGCTAACAGGTGTTGCTGCGGTCGCGAAAGGGGCCGCGCGAAGGTGCCGCGGCCGACTTGCTGGTTGTAGGACTCGGCAATCCAGGCGCAGAGTACGCGAAGACGCGGCATAACGTTGGGGCTGAGGTAGTAGAGATCCTGGCGCTGCGCCACGGTGGATCGTTGCGTAAGCAGAAGGAACGCTCCCGTGTCGATGAGGTACGAATTGACGGTCATCGGGTCGCGCTCGCTATTCCCCTTACGTACATGAACGACTCTGGCGACGCGGTGCGACTACTGGCTCGCAGACACGGCGTTCAACCGGCCCAAATTGTTGTCGTACACGATGAACTGGACTTGCCGGTTGCCGCGTTGAAGCTGAAGGTTGGAGGCGGACTCGCTGGACACAATGGGTTGCGTTCAATCAAATCTCATCTCCATTCGGACGAGTTCATGCGCGTTCGGATTGGCGTAGGGAAGCCGACGAGTAAGGAGCGCGGAGCAGATCATGTGCTCGACAGGTTTGCCAAGCGAGAAAGAACCGAGATCGACGTCACTCTGCAACTGGCTGCAGATAGCGTAGAAGCAATCGCAACGCAGGGCATAGAAGTAGCGATGAACATCTTCAACGCCTAATTTTCCACAGACCGTTTGTCGTGTAGCGCACAGCAACGGTGCATTACACGACAAACGGTCTGTGGGGTTGGGGCTTAGGGCGCTAGCCATCTTGCAAAACTGATTAGGTCGTCCCAGACATCGATGTTCGGGTAGTCCTTCTCAGTCGCGCGACCTTTACCCGTGCGCACAAGTGCAGGCCGACAGCCGAACCGGAGCGCTGCTTCGACATCGCGTCCAGCATCTGCCACAAACCAGGTTGCTGATGGGTCAAACCCATATTTCTTTTGTGCTTGTTCAAGGAGCAAAGTGCCTGGCTTTCGGCACTCGCAACCGTCATCTGACAAATGCGGACAAATAAACCAATCGGTAATTGCGCCGTCTAATTCTTTTTCTACGGCGGCATTAATCGTCTCGAGGGTGCCGAGGTCTAGATCACCTCTGCCGACTGCGGCTTGGTTGGTTATTACGAGTAGCGAGTAACCCCCTGCGACCAGCATTTCTGCTGCTTCGGCGGCACCGGGCTGGATAGCTAGGTCCTCAAGGCGAGTAAGGGAATCTGGCCGATCCACGTTGATCACTCCATCGCGATCTAGGAGTACAAATCCGTTGCTACCCTCAAGCACGTAACTCCTCCCGTCGAGAGACTTCTTCGTGGACATCCATAAGGCTATCTGCGAGCACCAAGACCTATTTGGCGATCTGACATCGCTTGTCGATGAGGTCGAACAAGTGGCTACTGAAATGACGTCGCGGTTGCAGGCGGGGGGCACTGTCTTTTGGTTTGGCAATGGAGGTAGTGCTCTACAAGCTCAGCACTTCGCGTGCGAACTCGTAGGCCGCTACGAACAGGAACGACGGGGACTCGCATCGGTATCGCTCACCACCGATGCCTCGATCCTGACAGCGATCGCGAACGATTACTCATTTGATGCCGTGTTCGCGCGACAGGTAGAAGCCTTATGTAAACCAGGAGACGTCGTAGTGGGAATCTCTACCTCGGGCAATAGCGCGAACGTACTCCAAGGTATAGATGCCGCGAGCTCCATAGGTGCATTGACAGTCGGTTTTTGTGGCGGCGACGGCGGGAAGTTGGCTCGAGCCGTCGACCTGCCGCTCGTGGTTCCGTCGCCGCGTACAAGTCGCGTGCAGGTAGCTCACCTATTCCTTGGCCACACTATTTGTGAGTTGGTTGAACTGGACTTTGCAAACGGAGGTGAAGATGTTTGACCGTCCCGAGGTTGTGTATGCCGCCGTGCGCGGTGGGTTTGCGGGTTGTCGGATGTTGGTCGTCGGCGATCTGATGCTTGACCGTTATCTCGTCGGTGAAGTAGTGCGCATTTCTCCGGAAGCTCCCGTACCAATAGTGCGGCTGCAACGCGAAGACACTTCGGTAGGTGGTGCGGGAAATGTCGCGCTCAATCTCTCTGGTTTAGGGGTTCGAGCCGACGTCGCTGGCTGGACTGGCGAAGATGATGACGGAGCCAGACTGCGCGCATTGCTCGGTGATGCCGGTGTGCGCGTACATGGCATCGACTCTGTGCCAGGAAGACCCACGACCACCAAGACCCGCGTGTTATCGCGTAGCCAACAATTAGTTCGAATAGACGCGGAAGAGACTTCCCCGCGTGCTCCGAAAGAACGGGAGGCATGGGACGCCCGCGTCGTAGAGATGCTCGATGATGGATACGACGCGATCGTGCTTTCGGATTATGCAAAAGGTGTACTCGCCGATGGCTTGTGCCGCGCATTGATCACAAAGGCTCGCAAACGCGGTGTCCCTGTGCTCGTCGACCCGAAGGGCCTTGATTACGCGAAATATGCCGGCGCCACGACGGTCACGCCCAACGAGACTGAACTTATGAGTGCAATCGAGATCACGACCCGCGATCCCGACGCGCTAACCACCGCCGCAGCGACATTGCTTGAAGTCTTGGACCTGGAGTTCGTCACGCTGACGCGCGGCGAGGCCGGAATCACAGTTGTAGACGCGACCGGAGTTCACCATGTGCCTGCGCGAGCACGCGAGGTATTCGATGTTTCTGGAGCGGGCGACACTGTAATTGCAACCCTCGCCGCCGCCGTCGGCGCCGGGATAGGCCGACGCGACGCTGCGGTCTTGGCCAACTTGGCAGCCGGCATAACCGTCGGACACACGGGGACTGTCCCGATAAGCCAATTCGAGTTGTTGGAAGCGGTTGGTCCTGCCGAACCTGCCCTCGTTGACAAAGTGATGAGTCGATCCGCAGCCGTCGAAGTAATTGATCGTTGGCGCGAAGCTGGCGAGGTGATTGGATTTACAAACGGTTGCTTTGACCTGATTCACCCTGGTCATGTCGCGTGTCTTGATTGGGCGAAACGTCATTGTGATCGCCTCGTGGTCGGGCTCAATACAGATTCGTCGATCAGGGCAGTCAAGGGCGAAGGCCGTCCACTCAATTCCACAGCAACCCGCGCGGCTGTACTGGCGGGCTTGGCGTCGGTCGATGCCGTGGTTCCATTTGAAGAGGAGACTCCACTCAACCTCGTTCTCGCGTTGCGACCAGAGGTGCTTGTGAAGGGATCGGACTACGACGAGCAATCGATTGTTGGTGCAACGGAAGTCCGCGGCTGGGGCGGAGAAGTAATGCTGGCACCGTTGCTCGAGGGTCACAGCACTTCAGGTTTACTCGGACGCATCGAATCAAAGTGAGCAAGTCAGGCCAGCGGCATCGTGACCGCGGGAGCATCGCGCTACGCAACCTGGATCGATACGTCGGTATACCGGTTGTCATACTCGTAGGTGCATTGCGTGCGATCACTGGTCGCCGCGCGGTACCGGATGCCCCCCGATCGATTGGCTTGATCAAAGCGTCTGGCATTGGAGACGTAGTGGTTCTATCCGGCGTGCTGCGGGATGTGCGCGAGGCTTTGCCAGAGGCTCGGTTGGTGTTGTTCACGAGTGCAAACAACGACGCTTTCGCGAGGCTGCTCGATGGCCCAGACGAAGTCATCGAACTCCCTGCCAGGAACCCATTTGCTGCGGTCTGGCGCGTACGTCGTGAACGTCTCGACGTCGTGATCGATTGCGGCATGTGGCCTCGTTTGGAAGCGCTCGCGGCAAGTTGTTCGGGTGCGAAGTGCGTGATCGGTATGCGAACCCCGCGGCAGTATCGCCATTTCGGCTTCGATGTACCTATCGAATTCGGCACCGATCATGAGATTCAAAACGATAGAAACCTCGTTGCGCCGCTTGGGGTCATAAGCGAAAGCAATCCCGTGATTACTCGCGGGGATGGCAACGTGCGCCCGCTTGCAGGCCCCTATGCGGTCCTCCACCTTTGGCCGGGTGGATCCAACAGCGAAGAGCGATCATGGCCTACGTCGCGTTGGCGCGAGTTGGCTCATATTTTGGCTGCCACAGGTCTCGAATTGGTTCTCAGCGGTGGGCCATCGGACGTGACGGCAAATGACGAACTAGTAAGCGCGTGGACCGCCGAAGGTTTAAAGGTCCGGTCTATTTGCGGTTACTCGCCTATCGAAACCGTTGTGTGGCTCAGACATGCGGCCGGAGTAGTGAGTGTGAATACCGGGATAATGCATTTAGCTGCGGCCGTCGACGCTCCAGTAGTTGCCCTAAATGGGCCGACATCAGTTCGGAGGTGGGGACCTATTGGACCACATGTGCGGTGTGTTGTTTCACCTCTTGTCCCCGCCGGTTACCTCAACCTCGGTTGGGAACGCGATGAGCGTTTCAAGGACGCTATGAGCGCGATCACTACCGACGCCGTTATGAAGGCATGGGACGACCTCAGAGAAGAGACTGCTTCGGCATCCGCCTGACAGTTTCATGCGCAACAAGCATGGGATTGGGCCGATCAACTAGTGCGTTCGCTGAGGGTATACGTGCCCTGACAGCATGGCAGTGTGTCTACAGCCCCCCTGAGCGATATACCGCGCTTGTTGGCCGAAGACGCGTGTCTCGGAGCGGTCGCATCAGGGACAGCGGATGTTGTTGCGGTGCCGGATGCTGCGCGCCCGTTGTTTGCTGCAGCGTTGCACCGCTTGACGGGAGCGCGGCCAGTGTTGCTCGCGGTTCCGACCGTAGCGGAAGCCGAAAGAGTCGCTGGAGATTTAGTTCAGATGCTCGGTGCGGACCAGGTCGAGCTGTTCCCGGCTTGGGAGACGTTGCCTTTCGAACGCGTCTCTCCTGCACTCGAAACGATGGGCCGAAGGTTGCGCGTGATGTGGCGACTGCGCGAGGGGGGCGAGCAAACTCCGGCTGTCGTAGTTGCGCCAGTTCGTGCGTTGATACAACGCCTTGGTCCGCACGTGGAGGAAGTTGATCCACTGCGCCTAGTGCGTGGAGATAGAGCTGATCGCGATGAAGTTCTCGATCGGTTGATCCACATGGGTTACAGACGCGAGTACCAGGTAGAAGCGCGTGGCGAAGTTGCGGTACGCGGTTCGATCGTCGACGTTTATCCAGCCTCCGCTGATCATCCGGTACGCATAGATCTTTGGGGCGACACGATTGATCGAGTATCGGTGTTTTCCGTCGCGGATCAACGCACAGTTCATGATCTATCAGAGGTCGTAGTTTTTCCATGTCGTGAGTTGTTGCCTACCGATGAGGTGCGGGAGAGAGCGTCACGATTACGCGAGGTGGCTCCGTGGGGGATTGCGCAGTGGGACCGATTCATCGAGGAACAAACCTTCGACGGGATGGAGTCATGGCTTCCGTGGCTAACCGAAGAGGAACACCTGCTCCCTGATCTACTTCCTGCGGGGTCGCGCGTGCTACTGGTTGAGCCGCGACGCATGCGCGACCGCGCGCAGGAACTATTAGACGAAGAAGCCGCGCTCGGAGAAGTACTTGCGTCCACATGGGGTGCCCAAGGACATGAGTTCCCCCGCCTGTCGCTGCCGTTCGATCGGCTGCTCGAACACACCAAGGCCACGACGACGAGCGTGTTGGCTTCGCCAGACTCAGCCAAGACGCCACAGTTGGGTGCGTCGGCGTTCGATCCCGTAGTCGGAGATATCGAAGCTCTGGCCATACGGGTGCGTTCATTGGTTGATAGCGGTTATTGCGTGGTGCTCGCTGCCGAAGGAGTCGGCAGCGCTTCGCGCCTTTGCGATGTCCTCGCTGGTGAGGGAATCGACGCTCCAATTACTGATGCACCACGCACAACGGAAGGCTCGCTTTCGATTGTTGTAGCGCCACTCGAGCGAGGTGTAGTCGTGTCGAGTGTCCGGTTAGCTCTCGTCGCGGAGGCAGACCTCACCGGACGTCGCCGCGTCCATCGCAAGCCTCGCGGAGCACGCAAGGCGGTCGACTATTACGAGGATTTGAAGACAGGTGACTTCGTCGTACATCAGGTTCATGGCGTGGGTCGTTTTGAGGGGATGGTCAAGCGCGCGATTGGTGGCGTAGAACGCGATTACCTGCTGCTCGCGTATCGCGGTAGCGATCGTCTCTATGTACCAACGGATCAGGTTGGCGCTGTACGTCGATACACCGGTGGCGATTCACCAAGTCTCTCGAAGATGGGTGGAGGTGACTGGCAGAAAACGCGGAGCAAAGTGCGGAGCGCCGTACGTGAGATCGCGGCTGAACTCGTGATTCTGTATCGGAAACGACTTTCCGCTGTGGGGTACGCGTTCTCGCAGGACACGCCATGGCAACGCGAAATGGAGGACTCGTTCCCATACGAGGAGACGCCGGACCAATTAGAAGCGATTAACGAAGTCAAGTCCGACATGGAGCTACCTTCGCCGATGGATCGCCTGATATGCGGCGACGTTGGCTTCGGAAAAACCGAGGTCGCGTTGCGCGCTGCATTCAAGGCAGTACAGGACGGCAAGCAGGTCGCGATTCTCGTTCCTACAACTTTGCTCGCGAACCAACACGGTCAGACCTTTCGGGAACGGTTCGCCAGTTATCCCATACGTGTTGAGGTGTTGTCACGATTTCTCTCGTCGAAAGAACAGGCCGATGTAGTGGCTGCTCTCGCAACGGGTGAGGTCGATGTAATTATTGGTACGCACCGACTGTTGTCTGACGACGTGAAACTCAAAGATCTCGGTCTGCTTGTGATCGATGAGGAACAACGTTTCGGTGTGTCGCACAAGGAGAAGATCAAGCATCTCCGTGAAAACGTAGATGTGCTGACCCTGACGGCAACGCCGATACCGCGCACGCTCGAATTAAGTCTCACTGGCGTTCGCGACCTGTCGCTTGTGCAGACGCCACCTGAGGATCGGCAGCCGATCCTCACTTACGTCGGTGAATTCGATGAGCGTGCTGTGTCCGAAGCGATCAGGCGTGAACTTCTGCGTGAAGGGCAGGTGTTCTATGTGCATAATCGTGTGCAGGACATTGAGCATGTCGCGGAACAAGTCCGCGAGTTAGTTCCAGAGGCGCGGATCGCGATCGCGCACGGCCAGATGGACGAGGGCCGCCTTGAACGAGTTGTTCTTGACTTTGCCGATCTCAAATACGACGTACTGGTTTGCACCACCATCATTGAGAGCGGACTCGACATGCCGACCGTGAACACGATGGTCGTAGATCGGGCGGACTTACTAGGGCTCGCGCAGCTCTATCAGTTACGCGGGCGCGTAGGTCGACGCGGGCAACGGGCGTACGCATACCTGCTGCATCCCCGAGACCGCGCGCTCTCCGAAGAGGCGTATGAACGGTTAAAAGCGATTGGTGAGTTCACCGACTTGGGGTCGGGATACAAACTCGCTATGCGTGACCTCGAGGTTCGTGGAGCAGGAAACATGCTCGGCGTGTCGCAGAGCGGACACATCGCTGCGGTTGGGTTCGACCTGTACTGCGAACTTGTAACTGAAGCAGTGGGTGAGCTGAAGGGCGACACGCCCGTTAAGCCATTCGAAGTCGTGATTGATGTACCGGTTAACGCGCATCTACCGCGAGATTATGTGAGTCGTGACGATGTTCGAATGGAGGCCTACCGACGTCTTGCAGCGGTTCGTAGCCCAGGTGATGTAGCGGATGTGAGATCCGAATGGGAAGATCGATACGGCCCGTTGCCGCCAGCCGCTGAAGCTTTGGTGGAAGTAGCTCTGCTTCGTTCAGAGTGCGTGAGGGTGGGGATAACGAGTGTCTCCGTCCAGAAGGGCATTGCGCGTATCGATGGCTTGAATTTGAAGGAATCGCAGAAGTTGTCCCTGCGACGTCTAGCCCCTAAGTCACGCGCTAAAGAGGAGGGCGAAATTACGGTGCCCGTTACTTGCGCTTCTGGGGAAGTTCCACGCGTGCTCGTAGCACTCTTCGCGAAGTTGTTGCCGGAACCAGACCCCGGCCACGAGTCCGACCAACTGCCCGACCCCCGTGGCCATGACCTCTCCCGGTAGGCTCTCACTTCTGTGAAACGCCAACTTCCCTTCGCCGTCGCAATAATTGCTGCACTTGCACTCGTCACCTCTTGTTCAAGCGTGGCGCCGCCAGCAGCGTCCGTCAACAGCACTGAAATTTCTCGGAGCGAGTTCCAACGCGACTTAGATGCACTCGCTGGAAACAAGCAGTTGGTGAAGTACTACAAGGGCCAGGGCCTTGAACTCGTTCCGTCAGGTGGGGGATTCGATTCGGCATCAGGAGCTGCTTGGTTGTCTTCAATCGTTAGCCAGGTGATCGTTGATAAGGCATTCAGTGATCGCGACTTGAAGGTGACCAAGGCAGATGTTGCCGCCGCTAAGAAAGAGCTGGCGGAGTCGCAGACCTTTGGTGGTCCCAAGGTGTTTGCCAAGTTTCCGAAATGGTTCCAAACGGAACTCGCTGAACGTCAAGCTCGCGCATCCGCGCTGGGTGCGTCTCTTCCCAAGCCCGAGGCTCCCCCAGAAGCAGAATTGCGAACTCTTTTCGACGAACAAGGAGCCGCGTTTTGTCCGAGCGGCAAGATTGTTGGACACGTTCTCGTTGAGACCTCTGAAGAAGCCAGTGCTGTAAAAACCGCTCTCGCGGACGGTGGAGATTTCGCCGCAATAGCGAAAGAGAAATCGATCGATAAAGGGTCAGGCGCGCAAGACGGCTTACTCACGTGCATCGATTCCCAAGATTGGGGAAAATACGATCAGGCATTCCGGGATGCCGCTGTGGCAACTGAAGTAGGAACCATTTCGGAACCGGTGAAGACGCAGTTTGGTTATCACTTGATTACCGTGAAGGACTTCACATTCGAGAACGCACGCCCATTCTTGGAAGCTGTAGTCGCACGACAGACTGAAAATCCAGTATCTGTTCTGGTCAACAGCAAGCTTGACAAGGCGAAGCTCAAGGTGGACCCGCGCTTCGGACGCGTTGTGCGTGACGCGAAAGGGACGCGAATCGATCCGCCGAAGAAGTCGGAGACGCGTAGGAAACCGACCACACCTTCAACGACGCCGGACTCGAAGGCGCCTCAAGGCGGAACCACGCAAACCACGTGACCGCTAGGCCAGGCAGGGTCGTAGTTGTCGGGCTTGGTCCAGCAGGAACGGATCTGTTGCTTCCTGCAGCTAGGAGCGCTATCGGCGGCATTGACTATCGATTCACGCGCACATCGCGGCACCCGGCGATAGAACAACTTCAGGAAGACGGAATCTCGTTCGAATCATTTGACGAGAACTATGAACGAGCGTCTGACTTCGAGGCGGTTTATGGCGAGATCGTTGCGACACTCATCGCAGCGGCCGGAGATCATGGTGAGGTTTGTTACGCAGTTCCTGGTAACCCGGGCGTAGCGGAACGAACTGTCACGTTGTTGCGCGAGGCAGCAGCTGATGGTTGCGTCGCGTTGGATGTGATTCCGGGGTTGTCCTTCGTTGATCTGGCGTGGTCGCGGCTCGGCGTTGATCCGATGGCCGGCGCGCGCGTCGTAGATGCACAGGACTTCGCGGTCGAGGTTGCTGCGCTATCTGGTCAGTTGCTAATAGGACACTGCATTTCGCGCCTGGTGCTGAGCGACGTGAAGCTTGTTTTATTGGAAGTGCTTGCACCTGAAACTCAGGTATTCGTCTTACAGCGTCTGGGCCTATCAGAAGAACGGATCTTGTCAGTCGAACTCGCGGACCTGGACCGCGAAGTTGATCCGGATCACCTCACCTCAGTATTTGTAGACACCGGCTCCACCGTTGTTCGGGGAGAAGTCGCTCGGCTCGTCGCATTGGCAGAGCGTTTGAGAGGTCCAGGAGGATGCCCGTGGGATGCGGAGCAGTCCCATCACTCCCTCGCTCGGTACTTGCTCGAAGAGGCATACGAGACA
Organism: Acidimicrobiia bacterium; assembly: GCA_009694415.1. GTDB lineage: Bacteria > Actinomycetota > Acidimicrobiia > IMCC26256 > JAENVU01 > SHUZ01. The sequence continues at coordinate 6,957 of SHUZ01000013.1, read as the reverse complement.
ATTGAAACGATCGAAGCATTGCCCGCTTCAGCACCTCTAGGGGAACTCGACATGGCTTCGTATGCGCGGCTGGAGGATGAACTTGGCGACTTGCTGTACCAGATCGTGTTCCATTCGATCCTCGCAAGCGAGGCTGGAGCGTTCACATTGGAAGATGTCGCCCGTGGGATTCACGACAAACTTGTGAGGCGTCACCCGCACGTATTTGGCGACGCCAGTGCCGAGACCGCAGAGGATGTCTTGCAGAGCTGGGAACAGTTGAAAAAGGTAGAGAAGGGCACGGACTCACTAGTCGAAGACATCAGCCCCGGTTTGCCGTCGCTCATTTATGCGCACAAGTTGTACCGCAAGGCGGCGGCGGTGAATCTTATGCCCGGGTCTGCCCAGGACGGCCTAAGCAGAGCCGAGGATGCGATTGCACGATTGCGGACTGCGGATGCCGGGGATACCGAAGCCGCACTTGGAGACTTGCTTGCAGCGGCCGTCGTAATCGCGCGCGATCGTGGAGTCGACGCTGAGACGTCGTTGCGCGGGTGGGCGGCACGTTTTCGTGAGCGGTTTGTACGTATGGAGCATCTTGCCGTGGCGCAGTCTGTGGACCTCGCTGGCGCAACTTCGCTCCAAGTGGCTGGGATCTGGGCACAAGCGGGCGAAGGAATAGAATAGAAAAACTCCGCTTATCGCCCTACGGCAATGGACATTGCACTACATTCGTCCCACCTACCACAGGAGCATCAGCGCGCTGTGAGCAGCATTGTCGACATCACCGCACGAGAGATTCTGGACTCTCGTGGAAACCCAACTGTTGAGGTTGAGGTTGAGCTTCTTTCGGGCGCGCGTGGCCGAGCGGCGGTGCCGAGTGGGGCAAGTACAGGGGCTCACGAAGCAGTGGAGTTACGCGACGCAGGCGAGCGTTATGGCGGCAAGGGTGTGCTGCAGGCCGTTGCGAATGTGAACGGTGAGATAGCTGACGCCGTGCTCGGCTTGGAGGCTCTTGACCAGCGCGAGCTTGACCTGGCGCTTATCGATCTTGATGGAACGGACAACAAAGCCCGACTCGGAGCTAACGCTCTGCTAGGTGTGAGCCTTGCGGCCGCGAAGGCCGCCGCAGACGAATGTGATCTTCCTCTCTACCGTTATATCGGCGGGGCCAACGCTCATGTTCTCCCTGTCCCCTGCATGAACGTGCTGAACGGCGGCGCACATGCAGACAGCAATGTTGACCTGCAGGAGTTCATGCTCGTTCCGGTAGGAGCAGCAAGTTTCTCTGAGGCTCTTCGCTTCGGCTCCGAGACCTATCACGTGCTGAAGGGGCTACTAACTGAGCGCGGTTTGTCTACCGCACTCGGGGATGAGGGTGGCTTTGCTCCGGATCTTTCGTCCAATGAGGAAGCTGTCCGTCTTCTCATTGAAGCGATTGAGCAAGCCGGCTACACGCCCGGTGATGAAATAGCGATAGCGATCGATGCGGCATCGACTGAGGTGTACACGGATGGTTGCTATGACCTTGTTGGAGAAGGCCGTAAGTTCACCTCAGACGAGTTCGTTGACGAACTCGTGCGACTCTGCGATGAGTATCCGATCATCTCGGTTGAAGATGGCATGGCTGAAGATGATTGGGATGGCTGGAAGACGCTCACGAGCCGACTCGGCGACCATTTACAACTCGTAGGTGACGATCTTTTCGTTACGAATATGGAGCGGCTACAGCGGGGTATAGACCTCGGCGTTGCTAACTCAATACTTGTCAAGGTGAACCAGATCGGAACACTCTCGGAAACGCTCGACACAATGGCGCTGGCTTCGAGGCATGGTTATACCGCGATGATGAGTAACAGGTCTGGCGAGACTGAAGACGTAACAATCGCGGACCTCGCAGTTGCTACGGGCTGTGGACAGATCAAGACGGGCGCGCCTGCACGTAGCGACCGGGTTGCGAAGTACAACCAACTGCTGCGAATTGAATCGCAGCTCGGTGAGGCCGCTGCTTATCCCGGCGCTTCCATTTTCGCGGTCGCGCGAGGGAATCCACAATGAAGACGCCTTCCGCTGCTGCACGATTCGTTACCTGGTTTAGAACTTCGGCGCGCAAGGGAGTATTTGGACTGTTCATCCTTGGGCTCGCCGGAATCGGAATCATGTTTTTACTTGTGTATCCGATCAGCGCGTTGCTTGATCAGAACGATCGCCTCGGCGAATCTAAGGATCGGTTGGAACTGCTACAGGATCACAACGAACGTCTCTCAGCGCGGTCGGAACGTCTTGGTTCAGATGGTGAAGTCGAACGCCTGGCACGCGACCTTCACGGTATGGTTTATAGAAACGAACAAGCTTGGCTTATTGTTCCTGAAATCGCGCCTACAACCACGACCACCGCAGCGCTTCCGCTCGCCCCGTAGCGCACTTCGGCGGGCCGGCCCCTACGATCCCGAGATGACGTCCGCCGAAGATCTTGCAGCGGTAACCGTGTTACTTGGTCGGGAACCACAGGCGGAATTTGAGGTGGTCGTTCGCAACGGCGAAGGAGAGCCAGCGGTGATCTGCAATGCTCCTTTGTTGCGCGACGGAACACCGATGCCAACTCGATATTGGCTCATCGACCCCGTACTTGTTGCTGCTGTGTCCCGATTAGAAGCTAGCGGCGGTGTACGCGCCGCCATGGAAGCGGTCGACATCAAAGAGGTTGAGGTGGCTCACCAGGTTTATGCCACCGAACGAGATTCACAGTTACCTCCTGGGCATGATGGCCCTGCACCATTTGGTGGAGTTGGAGGAACGCGGGTGGGCGTGAAGTGCCTGCATGCTCACTTCGCTTGGCTGCTGGCCGGGGGCGAAGACCCGGTTGGCCGTTGGGTCGCGGCGCAACTTTCGATGCCGATGGCAGCAACAGGGCGCGTGTGATGCGAGCCGCTGCCATCGATATAGGCACCAACTCCACGCGCTTGCTCGTTGGCGAGGTTGAGTCGCGTGACGGTCAATTGGTCGAGTTGGATCGGCGCATGACCATCACGCGTCTCGGAGCGGGTGTTGATGCAACGCGCGAGTTGTCATCGGGAGGGATTGAACGCACTTTGGCCGCTCTACGGGAGTACCGCGGAATTATCGACACCTTCGATGGAGTTGAACGCGTGCGCGCGACCGCTACAAGTGCAGCGCGTGACGCATCGAATCGTAATGACTTCTTCGATCCAGCGGCTGACGCGCTTGGCGTCGAACTTGAGTTATTGACAGGTGAAGAGGAAGCCGCACTCTCGTTCTTAGGTGCAACGACCGGTCTCGCAGGGGTAGCAGAGCCGCCATACCTTGTTGTTGATATTGGGGGAGGGTCAACTGAGTTCATCGTCGGCAACGCGGTTCCTGAGGGTCTGATCTCAACCGATATGGGTTGCGTGCGCTTGACCGAAGCTTGGTTGCATTCGGATCCACCTGCGGCGGAGGAGCTGAGTCAAGCCGTTCATGTGGTTAGAGAACACCTCGCCGATGTACGTCGTGAACTGCCCGGTTCGGGCGAAGCTAAGACGCTCATTGGCCTTGCTGGAACAGTTAGTACTTTTGCGGCGGTAGAACAGGGTCTAGCGACGTACGACCGTGACAAAATCCACCACTTCCGGATCACTAAAACGGTCGCAGAAGAATTGTTCAGGCTCTTTGTTACCGAACCGATTGAGCAACGGCGGCATAACCCTGGTTTGGACGAGGGCAGGGTCGACGTGATCGTGGGTGGAGCAGTGATATTGGTGACCATTATGCGTACTTTGGGGTACTCCGAAATGCTGGTATCGGAAACGGACATTCTGGATGGGCTGCTCAGGAGCCTTTGCTGAGAGAACGCTGAATTTCGATCTAAACCTTGGGGCTTGGAGCGTCGTTCTAATGGGTATGGAACTAGACGCTTTTCTCCAAGGACTGAGCCGCCTCTCATCGGCCGACCTGCTTTCGGTTGCGGCTGCGATCGATGCCGCTCACTCGACCGCGGCGGACGAGGTAGAGGCGTGGGAAGACATGATGTGCATTGATGACTGCCTACGCCGCAATGGTCGCTCACGGGTAGCTGCCCGCGCTGCCCATGATGCGGTACAAGCGGTTCGTCATGCGACAGCGCACGTCGGTCCAACCGAAGCCGCCTTAGACAACACGGTCGTGACGCATGTCGCGCGTGAAGCAGCACTCTTTGCACGCGCCCTGGTGGCTGGCGAAGGCGCCGATTCAGCCGTTGCACACCTAATCGCTGAGTGGGGACCAATCACGGCAGCCGCCTGATCGATGTCCCTTCGCGGAGATCATCGATCGTTGTGGTGGTAGAGATCGTCGTTAGCATCACGTCGTGCCCCTGAGCGATCGACTCCTGTTAGGTCCAGGCCCGTCCAACCCGTACCCTGAGGTTGCAGAAGCATTCGCGCGGCCCTTGCTTGGGCACTTGGATCCGGAGTTTCTTGCGATACTCGATGAGACCTGCGATCGGCTGCGCAGCGTTTTTCGTACGTCCAACGCATTGACGTTGCCTATTTCTGGAACCGGTTCAGCGGGAATGGAAGCATGCTTCGTCAACTTGGTTGAGCCGGGCGACACGGTAATTATCGGTGTGAATGGTGTCTTTGGAGAACGGATGTGCGAGGTCGCGCGCCGGTGCGGCACCGAAGTCGTTCGGGTCGATGCTGAGTGGGGTACTGAGATCGATCCGCAACGGTTACTAGATGCACAACGGAGTTACCCGCATTCGCGTGTGCTTGCTGTAGTCCATGCCGAAACTTCTACGGGTGTCGAAAATGACATTGCGCCGCTACGCGCGCTTTCTGAAACCGAGACCTTGTTGTTGGTCGATGCCGTTACGTCACTCGCTGGCATTCCTGTAGAAGTGGATGGATGGGGGATCGATGCCTGTTACTCCGGCACACAGAAGTGCTTGAGCGTTCCCCCTGGATTGTCGCCCGTGACGTTTTCTCCCCGTGCAGTCGAACGGGTAAATACGCGCAGCACACCGCCGCAATCGTGGTACCTCGACCTCGGGCTAATCGGAGACTACGTCGGTAGCGCGCGCAAGTATCACCACACGGCCCCGACCGCGATGGTGGTGGCGTTACACGCCGGTCTCGGCGCGGTGTTGGAGGAAGGTCTCGAAGAGAGTTGGGCACGCCACCGCTCCGTCGGAACGCGTTTGCAAGAGTCGCTTGTTGAACTTGGGTTCTCGCTGATAGCGCCTCCCACTCGTCGACTCCCGCAACTGACCTCGACGCGATTGCCGGAAGGACGCGCCGAAGCGACTCTGCGCAAGGAATTGTTGATGGGCTACGGCATCGAAGTTGGCGCTGGCCTCGGCGCGTTCGCTGGAGTTGCCTGGCGGGTCGGGCTGATGGGCCACTCCGCACGCGACCGATCGGTTACCACCCTGTTAGGCGCACTCCGAGAAATCCTCTGATCTACGGACGTTCAAGCACCGACGACATCTTGAGGAAGTGCGTTCAGGGCGAATCCGAGGAGAATGCCGAGGACCGATGCCCCGACAGCCCACCATCCCATGCGGTCGCCCTTGAATACTGCGACCCCGCCGAACACCATTCCGATACCCCCCAGCAATGGGGGAAATATCCACACGGCGAATGCCGCGAACGCGAAGCCCATTATTGTTGCGACGCGCCCTTGCGGTAGTTCGGACCTGTGCGTGGTCGGTTCCATCGAGGCACCGTAGCCCTTGCCTACCTAGAGGCGAGGGTCGCGCAATGGTTGTGCCTCACGTGCAGCGATTCTGGCTATTACACGGCTAGGTGGCCGCAGTCTCCGCAACCGTAGCGAGGGCATCGAGGGTTGCTGCCATCCCTGCGCGATTGTGCTCACCGCGATCTGCCACGCCGCTCACGGGGGAGCCAAGCTTCGAAGCGAACCAACTGCGACGATCTGTCCATGTCTCGGTGACGAGACAGCCGGTAGCGGTGGGTTCGAAACGAAAAGACCAATCGGATATTGCGAGCCCGACCGCAGAAACATGGAATGCGAACGACTTGCCAGGTTCACACTCGATGATCTTGCAACCGGTAGACCAAGTTCGTTTGCCGTTTGAATTTGCGCCCTTGAAACGAGCGCCGATTACTGGACGATCTGAACCGCTGGCCCATGTACATCCGGTCGTTTCGGGCGACCATTCCCCCATTCGGGTTATATCGGAAACCATCGACCACAAAGTTTCTGCTGGCGCATTGATTTCTCGGTTCACGCTTACTGACTTGTCCATAGTTCAACTCTCCTTTGCGAGCATGTGTTCACGGTAGTAACGGAGTTCTTCGACCGACTCGCGAATGTCGTCTAAAGCTCGATGGGTCTCCATCTTCTTCGGACGGTTCGCATAAACAGCGGGATTCCAACGACGGCATAGTTCCTTAAACGAACTGACATCGATACTCCGATAATGAAGATAAGCATCGAGTTCCTGTAGCTGATAGTCGAGAAAACGGCGATCCACCCCGATCGAGTTGCCGCAAAGGGGAGCGGTTCCAGCTTGCGTCACGTATTTGGCGATGTACTGCAAGGCCTGCGCGCCGGCTTCCTTGAGGGTGATTTGCGATTCCTGAATGGCGGGGAGTAGCCCTGATCGGGTGTGCATCTTGGTTACGAAGTCGTCCATCTCCACTAGATCCTCTGGCGTGGCGTGCACGATGAGATCGAGCCCGTCATCGATCACATTGAGTTCCGAATCGGTTAGTAAGACGGCGATCTCAACGATCGTGTGGCGACGTACGTCTAGGCCGGTCATCTCGAGATCTATCCAGACGAGCAGATCGGGTGCGGTGGTCGTGTTGGAAGGGGAGGCATTGTCCATTACCTGAACCCTACGCCGCGACCCCGGTAGCCTCTCGTGCCGTGCCAGACGGGCTGGGGTGGCGACCGACGCTGGAGGAAGCAGCAGCGACCAATGTCGGCCGCTTTATGAAGGAACACGGCTTCTCCGACTTCGCCAAACTACGG
>SHUZ01000156.1 GCA_009694415.1 Acidimicrobiia bacterium | reverse complement strand
ATCCATGGAGCGGATCTTGAATGGGAAGGCGTCACGGTATGCATGCATGTCGGCGACTACCAGACAACGACAGCATCAATGATCGCGGAACTCCTGCCGGACCCAGACGCACCTCAACGCGCTTGGGTCGCACTCGGTAGCCCGTGTACGAGCATCTACATTCCGGTGTTTCCTCCATCGGGCACATTGGTGCAGCTTGGTGAAGACGCGACCTGGGAACGGTTCCGCGTCCTGCGCGATCGCGCGCAGGACGAACCTGAAGGCCTTGCGAAGATCCGGGCGGTTCTCGGGCCGGTCGAAGACGCGTTGTGGCAAGAGGCAGAGGCCGCATTCAGGACAGGTCTTCAAGGAGAAATAGATGCGTATCTGTCGAATGCATGGAAACCGATCGATGAGGCACTAACGCAACTCGGGGTCTAGGTTCCCCCGATGGAGTACAACCTTGCCGACCTGTGGGAACGCGTTGTCGATACCGTCGGCGACAAGGAGGCGATGGTTTGTGGATCTCGCCGCTTGACCTACCGAGAAGCCGATGATCGCATCGACCGCCTCGCTCATCTGCTTTTAGCTCGGGGCATTGGGCCCGGAGATCACGTTGCCGTGTATCTCCATAATGGAACCGAGTACCTCGAAGCGATGATTGCATGCTTCAAGTTGCGTGCAGTCCCAGTCAATGTGAATTACCGCTACGTAGAAGACGAGTTGCGGTACTTGTTGACGGACGCGGATGTTAAGGCGATCATTTTCCACCGTGAATTTGCCACGAAACTTGCCGCCATACGCGCGGACCTTCCGCTCTGCGAAATCTTCATCGCTGTCGCTGACCAGTCTGCCGAAAACATCGCAGAACTCGGTGCAACGGACTACGAAGACGGTATAGCGGGCAGCCATAGCGGTAGAGATTTTGGGCCACGTTCTGCAGATGATCTTTACATCCTTTATACAGGTGGAACGACCGGAATGCCTAAGGGCGTCATGTGGCGCCACGAGGATATTTTCTTCGGCGCACTCGGTGGCGGTGATTTTGCGGGGAACGCGATTGTCACACCGGAAGAAATCGCAGATCGCGCAAAGGTGGGTCGCACGCGCTGTCTTCCAGCTTGCCCGTTCATGCACGGCACCGCGCATTGGATGGCGTTCACCACGCTCTTCTCTGGCGGTACCGTCGTCATCTCACCAGAACGCAAACTGGATACTCGAAAGCTTTGGCAATTGGTCGCGGATGAAGAAGTTAACTTCATGGTCATCGTTGGTGACGCGTTCGCTCGTCCTCTTGTAGATGAGTTGCTTGAACAGAACAACGCCGAGAACGGTGATGCCTCGCCAATTGATTTGACGAGCCTCTTGGTCATTCTGTCCGGTGGTGCAATCTTGTCGCCGTCGGTGAAGGTGGCGCTCGCTGATGCCTTGCCGGCATGCATGATCATCGACGGCTATGGATCTTCTGAAGCGGGAGGGCAGGGCCAGTCGGTGACAACGGCCGGCCATGAACCGACACAGGTTCCACGCTTCCGAGTCAATACACAAACAACCGTGTTGGACGACGATTTACATCCCGCCGAAGTGGGCGTGGTCGGCAAACTCGCGCGCCGCGGCCACATTCCAATCGGTTACTACAAGGATCCCGAGAAGTCGGCTGCCACCTTCCCTGTGGTCGACGGTGAGCGGTGGTCTGTCCCGGGTGATCATGCAGTTATCGAAGCAGACGGCATGATCACTTTGTTGGGCCGGGGTTCAGTTTCCATCAACACGGGCGGCGAGAAGGTCTATCCCGAAGAAGTCGAGATCGCTCTCAAGGCACATGCCGATATTTTCGACGCAATCGTCGTCGGCATCCCGGATGCGCGTTGGGGTGAACGGGTGATCGCTTTAATTGCGGTGAGACCTGGTACTGATCCAGAGCATGCAACGATCGACGCGCACATACGCGAGCACATTGCGGGATACAAGGTTCCCCGAGATTTGCTGTTCGTCGACGAGATTGTTCGATCCCCCGCTGGCAAACCTGATTACCGGTGGGGAAAGGCAATCGCAATCGAACGTTTCCCTGCGGCAGCTTCGGGTTAGGTTCCACGCCATGCCCAACCGCCTGGCCGCCGAAACATCTCCGTATCTGCGACAACACGCGGACAACCCTGTTGATTGGTATCCCTGGGGCGAGGAAGCATTCGAAGCAGCGCGACAGCGCGACGTACCCATTCTTCTCTCGGTCGGCTACTCCGCATGTCACTGGTGTCATGTCATGGCACACGAATCATTCGAGGACGACGGCATCGCTGCGGTGATGAACAGTCTGTTTGTGAACGTGAAGGTGGACCGCGAAGAACGCCCCGATGTCGATGCGATTTACATGCAAGCGGTACAAGCGCTATCGGGTCGCGGTGGCTGGCCTATGACCGTTTTCCTTGCTCCCGATGGGCGCCCTTTCTACGGCGGGACTTATTTCCCTGCGACAGATCACCAAGGAAGTCCCGGCTTCGTCCGCGTAATGGAATCGATCGCGGATGTTTGGGATAACAAGCGCTCGGAAGTGAACGAACAAGCCGACAAACTGCGAGAAATGATTGAGCACAACATCGCAGCGACGCACAACAGCGGCGAATCGAACGCATTCCTTGATGTAGCGGTACTCGACGAGGCGTGTTTGGCATTGCGAAGCCAGTTTGATGTTGTCAACGGTGGGTTTGGACGCGCACCCAAGTTTCCGCCTGCGATGGCAATCGACTTTCTCTTGCGTTCCCATGTACAACGCGGGGTGCCGGAGTCGCTCGAAATGGTGACAACAACTTTGGATGCCATGGCGGCCGGTGGAATCTACGACCACGTCGGTGGCGGTTTCGCGCGTTATTCGACCGACGGGGTCTGGTTGGTTCCGCATTTCGAGAAGATGCTTTACGACCAGGCGCTTTTAGTGGGCGCGTACCTAAACGCGTATCTCGTTACGAACACGCCTCGGTACAAGCGGATTGTCGAAGAGACAATCGAATACGTACTGCGAGACATGCGCCATTCGGACGGCGGTTTCTACTCGGCCGAAGATGCCGACTCCGAGGGGATTGAAGGAAAGTTTTACCTATGGTCGCTCAAAGAAGTGCGAGATATTTGCGGAGAATCCGCACAGGAGGTAATCCGGTACTTAGGAATCACCGCGCCAGGAAATTTCAGGGACCCACACACCGGGTATAGCGGCAACATCCTTAATGTGGTCGACCGCAACGAGGCGCCTCCCGAGGCCGTGCGCGATGCGCTGCCTCTTCTTGCGGCGTACCGCGCAACTCGCGTGCGCCCTGGCCTAGACGACAAGGTCTTGTTGGCCTGGAACGCCATGTTCACATCGTCATTGGCATCGGCAGCCGCAGCATTTGATCGAAAAGATTGGATGGAAGCAGCGAGAGTGAATGCGCGTTTTTGTTGCAGCGCGCTGCGGAGGGAAGACGGGAGGTTCCTGCGATCGTGGCAATCAGAAAGCGGCGCGCGGCACCTGGCGTACGCGGAGGATTACGCCGCTTTGCTCGAGTGTTTGATCACGTTGGTAGAGGTAGACGATGTGAGTTGGCTGGTCACCGCACACGAAGTAGCAGATGCCCTCATGGATCTGTTCCATGATTCCGAGGGTGCGGGGTTCTTCACCACAGGGAGCGATGCCGAAGCTCTCATCGTTCGACCTCAAGACTTTTTTGACAACGCGATGCCGTCGGAGAATTCGTTAGCAGCGAATGGCTTGCTGCGGTTGGCAGCGATCAGCGGGAACGCCGCATACCGAGAGACGGCCGAGGCGATTCTTCGTCTGCTTTCACCGCTCGTCTCGCAACACGCAAACGGTTTCGGATATTTGCTCCGCGCATACCAACGCGCTGTCGCACCTTCGGTCGAGATTGCACTCATAGGAAGCTCGCAAGAATTACGCGCCGAAGTATTTTCACGATTGCTGCCGTCCGCCGTCATCGTTTCTGCACAACCCGGTTCCGACGAAGACCTAACTCCCCTGCTCGCAGGGCGCGGACTCGTGAACGGCGAACCTGCCGCCTACGTCTGCGAGAACCACGCGTGCAAGATGCCCGTCACGTCGGCGACCGAATTGCGCGCCGCGTTGAATGCGACCGCTAAAAATTGACGATGGCCCCTCGCCGTTACCGGAGAGAATCAACAACTAGTTGCGTCAGGCGCCGTGCCCGATGCCGTTTGCAAGCGCATCGGCAGTTGCCCAGCCGAACGCGATTACCGACTCGCCGATCGTCACATCGATGGAACCAACAATCGCGGTAGCGGCCTTGCCGCCGCCCTTCATCGTGCTTGCATCGAGAACCGCATCAGGAGTTCCGCGGGGTCCAACGCTAAATGCACGGTCGTCGTAGCGAGCGTCGCAACCGAATCGCTTAGCTAGGCGCCTACCCCATGCGCGCTCTTCGCCGGTCGGTGTGTAACTCGGCCTAGGAACAATGTCGGCCAAAGATCCGAGTAGGCCGTATGCGGCAGCATGGCCGATCCTGCCTGCAACCAATACATCTTCGTCAGGAAAAGAGATGGCCGCTCTGCGATACAACTCTCCGACCATGCCCTTCACGACCGTTCCTGCCTGGCGTCCCTTGCGAGCGGCGCCGAGCCCCCAGAGGATGCACGGGGTTCCACCAACACGCTCTAGCGAACCGAACAGGAATCCGTGTCGCGCATCGTCTTCATTGGCAAGCACAACAAGCGGGAAGGTTTCGACATGAGCGTCTAACTCACCGTCAAGACCGACTAAGCCGACCGAGGCGAGTAGCTGACCGAGCTCATCGAGTTCCGCCGGCTTTAGCGAGATGGAATCACGGGATTCAACCTGCATCGTGGGTACATTCTTGTCGATGAGAGGGGGTCAGGTCCACTCGTCTCGATATGTATTTGGCAACGGCCCTTTAAGGGGCCATCAATCAGCCCGCGATTCCTTGCGCGATTTTCCAACCGATCCAATATGGATTGCCAATCGCTGCGGCTGGCTTTGAACCGCCAGCGCCGAATGTATGCATTCCGCCCCAGGCATCAAGCACGTAGCCGCCGTTGCCGCCGCGAATCAATTCGATGCCGCGAGCAATGTCCCAGTTATTCCAATATGGGGAACCGGTGGCAGCCGGCGGCATGGCGTTGGTTCCGATCGCGAAACGGTGGACCCCGCCATAAAGATCGACGATATAGCCGCCCGTGTTCCCCATAAGAGTGATATCCCTAACGACGTCCCAGTTATTCCAATATGGGGAACCGGAACTCCCCTGAGGGAGGGTACCCCCACCGATTGCGAAGCGATTAATCCCGCCAAAACCATCAACCACGTAGCCTCCGGAGCCGTCAGGGAGAATCGCGGCGCCTCGGGCTATGTCCCAGTTTCGCCAATACGGCGCACCGTAAACCGGCGGAGGATTTAGGTTTTCGCCAACCGCGAAACCGTGAAGTCCACCCAAGCCGTCGAGAACATACCCACCTATTCCACTGGGCAGAAGTGCCACCCCGCGGACGATGTCCCAACTGCGCCAGTAGGGCCCGCTTGATGCGGGAGAAATTGTTGATCCGGCGCCGCCTACCCTGAAGGGATGCAGTCCGCCCCAACCGTCGGCCACGAAACCACCTTCAACGTGTGGGCGTACGATGGTGGTGACGGGGTCTGTGAGTCCGGTG
>SHUZ01000155.1 GCA_009694415.1 Acidimicrobiia bacterium | reverse complement strand
TGTGGGAAAGACCGCCGAAGGCGCAGCGGCTTTGATGGTTATTTCCACACAGATCCCTGTCCCAGCTGAGGTAATCGACCAGATCAGGGCGGAACCGGGAATTGTTGACGCAAAAGCAATCGAACTCGGTTAAGAGTCTCGCTCGCGCACGAGGTCACGAATTTCTTTGAGCAGTTCCACTTCAGCTCTAGCGCTTCGCGGCGCGCAAGCCGTCTGCCTCGGCTGCGTCGGCGTTCAGATAACAGCGATCTGCTTGCGTGCGATCAAAACTCGCGCCGCCCGGCACGTGGAATATGCGGCTCGCGACTTTCGCCTTAACCGGGTGCGACGTGGGGCATGTGCCATTGACGGGTTCAACCCATGCCGCGGCGCTCTGATCGGATTCGCTTGGTACTGATCCATTCGTAGTCGACGCGTCCTCGAACTCCAGTCCTGGATGTACGGGCTCCTGCGGTTTGCCGATTTGCGAGGGGCGCAAAACGGGACGCGGAGGCGAAGGAAATGGTGCGGGTTCGAAGACGACCCCGCCAGTGTCTGGGCGCCTCGACTTGAGGAAGCGCCAGGCCGCATAGGCGGCACCAGCCACAAGACCGGCTATGACCCCCCGCTTCATGGTACTGATCCATAATCTAAACACTTGACCATCCTCGCGCGATTCGGCGCCGAGCGTTTAATCGCGTTGACCGGGCCACGGCGGCGTGGCAGACTAGGAAGCCTTATGACCTTAGGACTGCGCATCAACGGACTGCTTCTTAGGTAGAGGCGAGCACACATATCGTGCTCGCCGCACCCTCTCGTGCCCTCGGGCCGGGAGGGTTTTTTGTTGCCTTTCCGACCGACGCTTGAGAGGAAGACCCCTTATGGACAGGGTTCTGATATTCGACACCACACTGCGAGATGGCGAGCAGTCGCCGGGCATCTCACTGGATGTAGGCGAGAAACTTGAGATTGCCGAACAACTCGCACGTCTTGGCGTCGACGTCATCGAGGCCGGTTTTCCTATCGCGAGTGACGGGGACTTTGAAGCGGTCGGGGCGATCGCCAAGACAGTCCGTGGCCCTGTGATTGCTGCTCTTTCGCGAACGGGCTTCAAGGACGTCGATCGGGCATGGGAAGCGGTGCGCCACGCGGAGCGCAATCGCATCCATGTGTTTATCGCGACTTCAGAGATTCATATGACCAAGAAGTTGCGGATGTCGCACGATCAGGTCAAGAACGAAGCTGCAGCTGGTGTTGCGCGCGCAAAGAGTTACACAGACGATGTTGAGTTCTCGCCCGAGGATGGGTTCAGGTCTGATCCAGACTTCATGTGCGCTGTGTGCCAAATCGCCGTCGACAACGGTGCGACGACCTTGAACATCCCTGACACCGTTGGGTACGGCGTACCGGAAGACTACGGAAAACTGATCGCGTATGTGTTCGACCAAGTTAAGGGCGAATTCATCGTGTCTACGCATTGCCACGACGATTTAGGGCTTGCCGTTGCCAACTCACTTGCGGGCGTTATCAACGGAGCTCGCCAAGTGGAATGCGCGATGAACGGATTAGGGGAACGCGCCGGAAATGCAGCGCTTGAAGAAGTGGTGATGGCGATCCATACGCGATCGGATTACTACGAGGGATTGAACACTGGAGTTCGCACAGAAGAACTAGCCCGCACGTCGCGGATGGTTTCGCGGCTGACCGGTTACCCAGTGCAATTCAACAAGGCCATCGTCGGCCGTAACGCGTTCGCACACGAGGCCGGGATCCATCAGCACGGTGTGCTTGAAGACCGAGAAACCTACGAGATCATCGATGCCGGCCTGGTCGGCCAGGAGGCCGCGCAGATCGTGCTCGGCAAACATTCCGGTCGACATGCTTTTGCGGACTCGCTATCCAAGATGGGGCTGCACTTGCAGGGCGATGGCCTCAACCAGGCTTTCGTTCGCTTCAAGGAACTTGCTGATCGCAAGGTTGAGATCACGGAGGCGGATCTCGAAGCGATAGTTGCCGAGGAACTTGGAACCGGAGCGGTCCACAAGTACACGATGGTCAACCTAGAACTGGAGGGAGGCACCAATCGAACGCCGCATGCCCGTGTGATCTTGACCGACGGCTCTGAAAAATGTGAAGGAGAAGGTACAGGCAACGGGATGATCGATGCTGCGATAGCTGCGATAGCTGCGGCCACAGGCACAGACGGTGATCTGACCGAGTTTCATGTTTCTTCTGTAACCCGCGGTGGCGACGCTCTCGGAGACGTCGTTTTGCAATTAGATGTCAATGGCGTGAAGGCGAGCGGCCGAGGAGTGGCTACGGATGTCGTCGAAGCTTCTGCCCGCGCATATCTTTCGGCTGTCAACAAGATCGTTCGGTTGAGTGATCGACCCGGTCCGCGTGAGCGAGCAGTAGGCCCCTAAACCGAGGAAATATTTGTGCTCAAGTTGTGGCGCGAGTGGGCCGAAATACCTAGTGAACATCGTCCACTGGGAGGTAGATATGAATTACAACGAATTTCTCACTTACCTGTTCGATCGCGAGCAGACCAAGGAACTTGCTGTCGAACTTGGTGTAGCGGTCGACTCGGCACTTTTCGCAGCCCATTCGCGCATCATTTCAGTTCCGACGTAACGCGTAACGGTTGGGCATTCCGACGTTTGTGGCAAACGGCGGCGGGAAGTTGACGCCGCCGATCGCGCCACCAGGCTGGTACTCGGATCCTTGGAGCGCCGCATCGTGGCGCTGGTGGGACGGGACAGCTTGGACTGGGTATGCCGACGCTGTTCATGCTTCGGTGGTTACAACGTCGGACGAACCCGTAGCGGCCATCAGGGCGGGATGGACCGCCTTGATCGGAATGATCGTTGGTCTTGGGCTAGCGGCGGCTGTAGTGGTGGCGCTGTTCTCCGCTGGGTTTGAAGCTGCGGATCCGGCCGTCATGGTTGGCTCCGCTCTGGGATTGTGGACTGGGCTCCTGGGTTCGTGTCTTGTCGCAGTGCACCGCAAAGGATCAGGAAGCCTCAAAGATCTTGGCCTAGCGCGCTTGCGTTGGGTCGATGCTGCACAAGGTCTTGGGTTCGGGATGGCGATGGTGTTCGCCGTTGCTTTGATCGCAAAAGCGCTTGAATCCCTGGCCCCCGACCTAATGCCGAGCGGTGCAGATGACGTATTGGGGCCGATCGCCGACTCGGGTGGTTTCGGAACTGTCGCCGTAGTCCTAGTTGCAGTGATCGGCGCACCATTTTTTGAGGAGTTGTTCTTCCGCGGCCTTGTGCAGGGAGGCGTTGTAGCGCGTTGGGGGATCGCGATCGGTCTCGTCGTTCAAGCTGCACTTTTCGCGCTGATGCACGTTTTGCCCGATGAAGGCTGGGGGAACGTAGGAGTCTTCGTAGTGATCTTGACGGTTGGCCTCTGCCTTGGTGCGATACGCCAAAAGGCTCAGCGATTGGGGCCGGCGTTGTTCTCGCATGCTGTCTACAACGCAGTGATCGTCACATTGGCGCTGCTTGTTGCTTGAAGCACTGGTTTGAGGACCTGGCATGAGGGCCGCGCCGTAGTTCAGGAGCGCACAGCCGGTAGCCATGACGGACGTGTGGTCTCAAAGGCATCAATCTCGCCTACCCAGGCCTCCGTGATACCTATGTCATCTAGGCCATTTATCAAACGGTGGTGCGTGTAGTCGTCTAGGTCGAAAGGTTCGTCCAGGCCGATTGCCGGTACAGCAACGCGGCGGTCGACGACATCGATCACCACTTCGATTGACGCGTCATCCTCTACGGCTCGCAAAATGCGATCTACGACCTCTTTAGGGAGCGTGACGGGGACGAGCCCAGACTTCGTCGAGTTATTGCGGAAAATATCCGCGAATCGCGAGGAGATGACGGCTCGAAATCCGTAGTCCTGTAGGGCCCACACCGCATGTTCGCGGGATGATCCGGTACCGAAGTTCGGGCCAGCCACCAGGATTGCTGCGCCGCTGTATCGCGACTGGTTGAGAACAAAATCGGATTTCTCGCGCCATTCAGAGAACAGACCTGCGCCAAATCCCGTGCGTTCTACACGCTTCAACCAATCGGATGGAATGATCTGGTCGGTATCGACATCGGACCGATCCAATGGCAATGCGCGACCGATGATCTCGCTTACCGGTTCCATCAGTTCAGGTCCTCTGGCGTGGCGAAGTGACCGGCGATCGCAGTTGCGGCGGCGACGGCCGGAGACACCAGGTGCGTGCGGCCGCCTTTTCCCTGCCGCCCCTCGAAGTTCCGGTTGCTAGTGCTCGCGCATCTCTCGCCAACTGTGAGTTTGTCTGGGTTCATGGCCAAGCACATCGAACATCCCGGTTCTCGCCAGTCGAATCCGGCATCGCGAAACACCTTGTCGAGTCCTTCGGCCTCGGCTTGTTCCTTGACGGCAAATGATCCTGGGACAACGAGAGTTCGTACGCCTGAGCGAACAGAGCGCCCGCGCACAACAGCTGCCGCCGCACGAAGATCTTCAATGCGCGAGTTAGTGCAGGATCCTATGAACACGGTATCGACCGAAATCTCTCGGATCGGCGTACCCGCCGTAAGCCCCATGTACTGCAGCGCGCGAGTGGCGGCTTCGCGCTGTGCTGGATCGTCGTACGAGTTGGGGTCCGGAACCACTGCATCTATCGTCGTGACCTGTCCTGGGTTCGTACCCCACGTGACACTGGGAGCAAGACCGGCGGCTTCGATAATGACCTCGCTGTCGAAGGTTGCTCCTTCGTCGGATACCAGTTCTCGCCACGCTTCGACAGCGCATTCCCATTCGTCGCCCTCTGGCGCGAACGCCCGACCCTTGAGGTAAGCAAAGGTCGTCTCATCGGGCGCGATTAGCCCTGCGCGCGCGCCAGCTTCAATCGACATGTTGCAGACGGTCATACGCCCTTCCATCGAGAGGCTGCGAATGGCAGAACCTCGGTACTCAATAACTGAACCGATTCCGCCGCCCGTACCGAGGCGACCGATGATTGC
Source organism: Acidimicrobiia bacterium (assembly GCA_009694415.1). Taxonomy (GTDB): domain Bacteria; phylum Actinomycetota; class Acidimicrobiia; order IMCC26256; family JAENVU01; genus SHUZ01. Next base: position 675 of record SHUZ01000155.1, on the reverse strand, counting down.
CAACACGAGATCCTTTGCAGTAACTCCATCGGGGAGTTCGCCATTGACGGTTACCGCCATTGTTCCTGGCCGCTGTTGCGGCAGAGTCTGGGTCGCGAGCACATGTTCAACTTCGCTAGTGCCGATACCGAAGGCGAGCGCGCCGAACGCGCCGTGGGTAGAGGTGTGACTATCTCCACAAACGATCGTCATGCCGGGTTGCGTCAGTCCCTGCTCTGGCCCGATCACGTGCACAATTCCCTGTAGCCGGTCTCCCATTCCGTAGCACTTGATCCCAAACTCATCGCAGTTCGATGCGAGTACTTCGATTTGGCGGCGGGATATGGGATCTTCGATTCCGCGGTCGAGTCCTTCCGTGGGCACGTTGTGGTCCATCGTGGCGACGGTGAGTTCGGGGCGTCGTACCGTGCGGCCATTCATGCGCAGGCCATCGAATGCTTGCGGCGAGGTGACTTCATGGACGAGGTGCAGGTCGATGTAGAGAAGATCGGGCTCATTGGGTGCGCGATGCACGACATGGTTTTCCCAGATCTTGTCGCTGAGAGTCTTGGGCATTCTTGGTTGCTCCGGGTCGGTTATGCGTTATGACGTTGCCTGGGGTTACGGGTCTCTCAGGATAGGGGAGCAACGATCGAAAGGTCGATCGGATATATGCCTCCCGCCGAGGAGGGCGAG
>SHUZ01000012.1:5000-30921 GCA_009694415.1 Acidimicrobiia bacterium | reverse complement strand
GCCTGGCGGGCCTGGCGGCTCGATGGTTCCATCACTTAAGGGTCCAAAACCGGGTTCCGGTTCCGGGCCCCCCGTGGGATTTCCTACAGGTTCTTCGCCGTACGGTGTCCAAAGACTGCTCATCGCGGTGTATCCTGCCAGAACAATTCAATTGGGAAGTGGGACTAACCCGAATAATCGCAGAAACTTGCGAATTTGACGGGTTGGGCTCCACCCGGCCGAAAGCCAGCGCGACACCCCAAAAGGGAATAGCGAAGGGCATCGAGTCCGGGTCGTCCGTTTCGACCGGACCCACCGGTCGACCGGCTTACGCCGGACGGTGGACGCTTCTTGGTGTCCACCGGTTTCGCGTTTGGGACTGGTGGGACGACTTACCAGCCGCCCGGGGAACCGGCGGAACCTAAACCGAAGAGGTGATGCAAAAATCGCAACTGCGGACGAACCACGGATCAACGATCGCATCCGAGCCCGTGAAGTCTTTCTGATTGCCGAAGACGGCGAGAAGTTGGGCCCGAGGACCGTGACCGAGGCGCTCGCTATTGCCATCGAACAGGGTTTGGACCTAGTTGAGGTCGCGCCCAGCGAGAACCCACCGGTGTGTCGCATCATGGACTACAGCCGGTGGCAGTACGAGCAACAGCAGAAACGCAAAGAGTCGCGACGCAAAGCGACCAACGTAGTGATCAAGGAGATGAAGTACCGACCGAAAATCGATGGTCATGATTATGCGACCAAGACGAGGAAGGTGTTGTCGTTTCTAAACGATGGCAACAAGGTCAAGGTCACGATCATGTTCCGAGGCCGAGAGATGGCGCACCCGGAGTTGGGCCGCAAAATCCTCGACCGAATTGCCGAAGATGTCATCGAGGTTGCAATGGTTGAAATGGCACCACGTCAGGACGGTCGAAATATGACGATGGTGTTGAACCCGAGTCGACGCAAGCCGAAACCAGCCAAGCCACGCACAGAAGTAGCGCCAACAGAAGTAGCGCCAGTTGAAGCCAAGATCGAGACGGAAATTGCATCCGAAGTTCTCACCGAATCAATACCAGCGATAATCGAAGTTCCGCCGGAACCAACCGGCGCACCATCAGGAGTCTGAAATGCCAAAGGTCAAGACCCACCGAGGCGCAGCAAAAAGATTCAAGCTCACCGGATCAGGAAAGATCCGGCGACGTAAGGCGTTTCGATCGCACTTGCTCGAACACAAACCTACTAAGCGGACACGCCGGCTAGCCCGCGGCGCCGAAGTTACCGGTGGAGACAAGAAGCACGTCGAGCGCATGTTGGGCCGCGCTTAGAAGCGTCCCGGCCTAATGGCGCGGGTTTCTGTACACGAGGGAGAAGAGCTATGGCACGCGTAAAGCGCGCAGTTTCAGGAAAAAAGAATCGCAGGTCGATCTTGGCCAAGGCCGAGGGCTACTCGGGCTCGCGCAGTAGGCACTTCCGCACCGCCAATGAGCAAGTCATGCACTCTGGCCAGTATGCCTACCGTGACAGGCGCGCACGTAAGGGCGAGTTTCGCAAGCTCTGGATCGTTCGTATCAATGCCGCATGCCGAGAACAAGGCATCAGCTACTCGAGATTCATTGCGGGCCTAAAGGCCGCAGAGGTCGAAGTTGACCGCAAGGTGTTGGCCGATATCGCTGTTCGCGATTCGGTGGCGTTCGGCGCTTTGGTGACCACAGCCCGTGAGGCGCTCGAAGCGGCCTGAAACATCGATGGGCAACGAAGCCGTAATCGGTGCACGACATGTCGAAGCGCAACGATTGCGCGCGTTGCTGCGCGATAGTGCAGTGCGTCGTGAAGAGCGTGCCTACGTTCTAGAGGGCCCCCGACTTGTAGCCGATGCCATCCGTCGCGAGGCCGACATCGAAACCATCTATGTAGGTCCGGGAACACGCAAAGCATTCCCGGACCTAATGGCAACCGCTCACGATGCGGAAATACGAATATGTGAACTCAAAGACGGAGTGCTCGAGAAACTCGGGACAACCCGTACGCCCCAACCCGTCCTCGCGATAGTTCCGATGCCAGATGAGCCTGCTGCCCTAAGTGGTACCGCTCCGGTCCTGGTGCTTGTTGGTGTTTCTGACCCTGGGAATCTCGGGACCCTTCTGCGGACCGCAGAAGCATCTGGAGCGGAAGCGGTGATCTGTTGTGGAGACACGGTGGATCCCTTTAACCCGAAGGTTGTGCGCTCATCGGCGGGGTCGATTCTGTCGGTTCCCGTCTTGCAGTTTCCTGATCCGTGCGCCGCGCTCGATGGTCTCGCCGCACAAGGCAGGCGTCGTATTGGGACTTCGCTTATCGGTGAGCGGTCTTATGGCGAGGCTGATTTGCGAGGAGGGGTTGCGATTGTGCTCGGCAGTGAAGCTCACGGCCTACCGGTAGATGTTGCGGCTCACATCGATGAATGGGTAACGATCCCGATGGCGGGCGAGACCGAGAGCATCAACCTCGCCGTGGCAGGCAGTGTGCTGTGCTTCGAAGCGGCGCGCCAAAGATCGCAAGAGATCTGACTTGTTGTGAATCGTCGCGCTTTTCCCGAACCTGTCTCTCTAGACTCCAGACGTTCCCATGGATACTGACGCCGTTCCCGATCTCAATCTCACCGCAGCGCTTGAAGCGGTGTCGGCTGCGCGGTCTCCGGAACAACTCGCCGAGTTGCGCCGGGAGTACCTCGGCAAACGGGGTGTCGCCGCGCGAGTGAAGGAAACAATCAAGTCGCTGTCCCCTGAAGACAGACCCATCGTTGGTCAGGCGGTCTCTTTATTTACTGCCAAGATTACCGAGGCACTCGATGCGGCAGATGCGGTTGCCGGGCCCGAGACTATCGACGAATCGCCCATCGACCTCACTCTACGGGGACATGGTCGTAAGCGCGGACACATGCATCTTGTTACGCAATGCCGACGCGATCTTGAAGACGTGTTTGTGAGTCTTGGCTATCAGGTAGCTGAAGGACCAGAGGTTGAGAGCGACTGGTACAACTTCGAAGCGCTTAACTTCCCCCCAGGACATCCAGCGCGGGCGATGCAAGACACCCTCTATGTCGATCTAGGGGAACCGGAGCAGGTTTTGCTGCGTACACATACGTCACCTGTTCAGGTTCGCGTGATGGAGTCACAGACACCACCTATCTATTGCGTCATGCCAGGACGCACTTACCGTAACGAAACTCTCGACGCGCGCCATTCGCCGGTCTTCCATCAAATCGAAGGCTTGGCTGTTGATAGGGGCCTGACCTTTGGCGATCTTGCCGGAACCATCGAGGCGTTCACGAGCGCTTACTTCGGACAGAAAGTTAAATCGAGGCTCCTGCCGTCGTACTTTCCGTTCACGGAGCCTTCGGCTGAGTTCGCATTGAGTTGCGTTTTCTGTGACGGCTCCGGGTGCCGCGTGTGTTCGAACACGGGATGGATTGAGTTAGGTGGGTGCGGAATGGTTGACCCCAACGTCTTCCGATCCGTAGGAATCGATCCTGAGGAGTTTTCTGGTTTTGCATTTGGCTTCGGTCTTGAGCGGATGCCGATGTTGCGATACGGCGTAGAACCAATCAAGACCTTCTTCGACAACGATGTCCGTTTCCTAACCCGGTATTAGAGGCCACAGTGCGCGCCCCGCTTTCATGGATCCGTGAGTTTGCTCCGATTGAGGCTGAACCGTCAGCGATAGCGGAAGCTCTTGATCGCCTAGGTCTTGAAGTCGAAGCGATCGAAACACCTGGGCGTGAGATTGTGGGCGTGCGCGTGGCACGCGCGCTCGAAGTTCGGAAGCATCCGAACGCAGACAAGTTGAGCTTGGTGGAAGTCGACTACGGGGACGGAACCACCACTGTGGTTTGTGGCGCGCCGAACGTCGTTGCTGGCATGGTCGTTGCATTCGCTCCATCAGGCGCAACATTGCCAGGCGGGTTCACCCTAGAGAAACGCAAGATTCGCGGCGAGACCTCTGATGGGATGCTTTGTTCTGCGCGCGAACTAGGGCTTGGTGATGATCACGAAGGCATCATGTCGCTTGGAGAGGGCTCGGCACTCGGCACCGATGTCCGCGATGTTCTTGGTCTCCACGACGTGGTATTTGATCTCTCCATTACGCCGAACAGACCAGATGCAATGTCGGTAATCGGAATCGCGCGTGAACTTGCAGCCCATTTCGATGTTGTTTTGAACATTTCAGAACCCGAGAACACGACGGCGGGATCGCGTACAGCCGACGATATAAGTGTCGAGATCGAAGCGATCGACGCGTGTCCACGATTTACAGCGCGAAGGATCGCAGTGACAATGGGGGCTTCGCCCGTATGGATGCAACAGAGACTTGCGCTTGCGGGGATGCGTTCGATTTCCAACGTTGTTGATGTGACCAACTACGTGATGTTGGAGCGCGGTCATCCATTGCACGCGTTCGACCTTTCTCGCTTGCCAGGTAGGGGAATCATCGTGCGGCTCGCGCGAGAAAAAGAGACCCTCACAACGCTCGATGGGGTGCCCCGCATCCTCACCCCCGTCGATCTTCTGGTTTGTGACGCTCAAGGTGATGGCCAGGCCATCGCGGGAATCATGGGAGGGTCACAAGCGGAGGTGCAGACAAGCACCACCGAGGTACTCCTTGAAGCGGCCTACTTCACGCCCATGGGAATCTCCAAGACGTCGAAACGTTTGGGACTTCGCTCCGAGGCGTCGGCGCGCTTCGAACGCGGTGTGGACCCGAACGGGGTACTGGCTGCGTCAACACGGGCTGCCCAACTTCTTATTGAAGTCGCCGCGGCTCAAGTCGCGCCGGAACCGATCGATGTCTATCCGGAGCCCGTGCAACGCGAGAAGATTTCAGTTCGCACGGCGCGCGTCAATGCCATTCTTGGTCTCGACTTGAGCGCTGAATGGATCAAGGACTCGCTGACGCCGCTGGGCATTGCCATCGAAGTAGACGCGACCCTTGACGATGGGTTCATCGCAGTCGCACCGACATACCGTCCGGATCTCGAACGAGAAATTGACATCATTGAAGAGGTCGGACGCCGTGTTGGTCTTGATGAGATACCGCGGACCTTGCCACACACAACGGAACAGGGTGGCGGTCTAACGGTTCGCCAACGCGAACGCCGTTTGGTGACAGACGTACTAGTCGGTATGGGTTGCTCCGAAGCTATGACCGTTCCTTTGATTGCACCCGATGACGTCGCTGCGATTGGATTGGATCCAGATTGCACCGTGCGCGCCTCCAACGCGTTGCGTTCCGAAGAACCCGTATTGCGCCCGTCGCTCATCCCAGGTCTTTTGCGGGCAGCGGCCTACAACGCCGGGCTTAGTCGTGCCGATCTTGCGCTATTCGAAGTCGGTCATGTTTTCTTGCCGCCCGTCGGCGATGAATTACTACCGGATGAGCGAGACCGATTGGCGGTGTTGATAGCGGGCACCGTTAGGCGGGCTCCCGTCGAACTCGACCGGCCGGTTGATGTGCACGATGTGACAGAGATTATTGACGCGTTGTCAGTAGCGCTTGAACTAGCGGACCTCCGTCTTGAGGCAGGGCCCGCCCCCGGGTTTCACCCGACACGGTCAGCGGCGGTCTTGGTAGATGGCGAATCGATTGGCCATGTCGGAGAGATTGCTCCGGGAGTAGGGGAGCGAGTCGGCGTCGGGCGTCCGCTAGTTGCCCTGGAGGTTGATTTGGACGCACTCTTAGATGGGATCAGGCGACAGCGCACGTTTGTTCCGCTCTCGAGGTTTCCTACGTCGAGCGTTGACTTGGCTTTCGTGCTCGGCGACGGGGTGTCTGCCGGTGCCGTGCAAGCAACCTTGACGGCGACCGGAGGCGAGCTGCTCGAGCACGTGTATCCGTTCGATGAGTTTCGACCGGGAGGTCGTAGCAGGAGCGTTGCATTTGCTTTGTGCTTCAGAGCAGCTGATCGAACCCTCACCGATAGCGAAGTGGCCGAAGTGCGACAAGAGTGCATCGACGCGGTAGTTCGCGTGCACGGTGCCGAATTCCGGACCTAGTTGTGACGACTGAACCATTCGTTCATACCGTTCGACCTCGCTATGCCGAAGTAGATCAGCAGGGGGTCGTGTTCAACGCTCATTGGCTTACATTCTTCGACGAGGCATGTACGCGATTTTTCGAATGGTTAGGTGATGATCCGTCGAAGGCGTTCTTCGCGGATTATGACTTGATGATTGTGAAGGTGGTCGTAGAGTGGGAAGGTCCCGCAGGGTTTGATGAAAGGGTGGAGATAGAAGTGTCTCCAACCCGGCTCGGAAATAGGAGCCTCGACCTCACATATCGATCGACGGTAGGCGACCGGTCCGTATGCACCGGCGTGATCACCTATGTGAGCGTCACCCCAGGCACTCACACTTCAGTCGCAATCCCGGGCGGGTTACGCGATCGGCTTGCAGTCGTAGCGCCCGCATGAGATGGCCGTAGGATATTTTTTATGAGGCCGTCCACACTTCTCGTCACCCTCGCTGTCGACCCACTCCCGTGGGCTCGCGCGCAGATGGCCCTATCGCTTGCAGTACACATTCTCCTAGTCCCTCTAGGTGTTTCGTGGTCGTTCATGATGCTCGTCGCCGAGAGGCGATGGTTGAAAAAAGGTGATGAAGATGCACGCACACTCGCTCGGCGTTGGTCGAAGGTTATGGCCGTCACCTTCGCAGTGGGAGCAGTGACGGGAACGGTACTCACGTTCGAATTTGGATTGTTGTGGCCGCGGTTCATGGGGCGGTTTGGTGATGCGTTTGGCATTCCGTTCGCGATTGAGGGATTGTTCTTCTTCACCGAAGCGATCTTTCTCGCGATTTATATTTATGGCTGGGACAGGCTTCCGCCCAGAGCTCACTTTTGGACGGGTGTACCAATCGTTCTCGCAGGTATCGGCGGCACAGTTTCTGTCATTGCGGCAAACGGATGGATGAACCAACCATCAGGATTCACAGTGGATAGTACGGGTGCCGTCGTCGATGTAGACCCGATCGGCGTCATGTTTAATAATGCGATGCCTTACGAGGCGCTCCACATGCTTGTCGCGGCCTATCTGGTCGGCGGGTTCATTGTTGCCTCTGTTTACGCAGTTGCAATGCTCAAGGGGCGCCGCGACCATTACACGCGACTCGGGTTTTTGATTCCCTTCACAATCGCTGCGATCGCAGCACCGGTGCAGATGCTTGTCGGGGATACCGTGGCGCGCGCGACGTTCAAGAACGAACCGACCAAGTTCGCGGCGATCGAGATGGTGCCGGAAACCGCTACCGATGTACCGGAAACCATCGGCGGTCACATGAACGATGACGGAGAAGTTGTCGGTGGAATAGCGATTCCAGGAATGGCATCGTTTCTGTCAGGTTTCAGCAGGTCTACGGAGATTCAAGGCCTGGATGCAGTACCGGCCGATGACCGCCCGACGATTCGTCAGGTGAATGTCGTTCACTGGGCTTGGGACATCATGATCGGGATGGGCACTTTCCTCGCCCTCCTTAGCTCCTGGTTCGGGTTCGTTTGGTGGCGCAAGCGTGACCTACCGCGCACTAAGTGGTTTCTTCGTTGCGCGTCGGTGGCAGGTATTGGCGCAGCGATCGCCCTCGAGTCCGGTTGGGTCGTAACGGAAGTCGGTCGGCAACCCTGGATCGTGCATGGATTCATGAAGGTCGAAGATGGTGCGACTACGAACCCTGGCGTGCTGTGGAGTTTCTTGGGCATTCTCTTTATTTACACCGCTGTGGCAACCGCCACCGTTTTCGTGTTGCGCGGTATGGCACGGCGTTGGAGAACTGGAGAAATAGGCGAACACGAGGTTCCTTACGGTCCTCGTTCGGAGCCACCATCGGCGAGTGTCCAAGGTGGTTGATCTAGTTGCGTTCGTGTTGTTCGGATCGATTGTTTGCTATGCAGTGATGGGAGGTACCGACTTCGGTGCCGGATTCTGGGATCTAACTGCTGGAGGTTCGGAGCGCGGTGAACGACGTCGAGCTTTGATCGATGACGCGATGGGCCCCGTTTGGGAAGCCAATCACGTATGGCTCGTTTTTAGTCTCATCGTGCTTTGGACGGCATTCAGCGAAGCCTTCGCGTCGATCATGCTCACCCTATTTGTGCCGATCACGCTTGCCGCGCTCGGAATCGTGCTCAGGGGTTCTGGCTTTGCATTTCGTAAGGTCGTGTCGGGACCGGCTTTGAAACGATTCTTCGGAATCGTATTCGCGACCTCGTCGGTCATCGTTCCGTTCTTCTTGGGCGCGACAGCGGGAGGGATCGCATCGGGACGCGTGCCTCCGGGTGGAACGGCAGGCGACCCGTGGGACTCTTGGTTGAACGCAACGTCGTTGGTGGGTGGGCTCCTCGCCGTAGCCGCGTGTATTTACCTATCGGCGGTTTGGTTGGGCGCGAATGCGCGCCGACTCGACGAACCCGATCTAGTCAGCGACTTTCGCCGGAGGGCAATCGTTGCTGCGATCGCGGTTGGAGTTGTGGAAGCAGTAGGTCTAATCGTGACGCGTGAGGACTCGGCCTATCTCTGGAGCAATCTGACCGGGGGCGCGCTGCCGCTGATCGTGCTTTCAGCGGTCATCGGTATAGGCGCGATCGTGATGTTGGTTCGCGGGAGCACGGTGATGGCTAGGGTGCTGGCCGTTGGTGCGGTGTCGGCTTTGGTCTGGAGTTGGGGAGTGGCCCAGTTCCCGTACCTTCTGCCGACATCATTGACCTTGGACGCAGCAGCTGCGCCGTCGGGAACGCTGTGGGCGGTGTTGGTGGTAGCGGTGTTGGTGCTGGTGATCTGTGTACCGTCGCTGGTAATGCTGTACGCGCTAGAAAAGCGAGGCCTACTAGAACCCGCCGACGCCGCCTCCACCTCCCAGGGCGATCTCGGCACGTTCGAGGCCCCATAAGGGCCCGAAACGTGCCGAGAACAAGAATTGTCGGTCGGGATTGTTCTGTAACTCGCTGCCTACCGCCGGTCCGTCATCAGGATCTCCTCGCAAAGCGATCGCCCCGTCCGGAGCGAACTGCACGATGTATGCCTTGCGCAGTTGGTCTGTGTAGTTGAGACCGGTCGCATGCGGTGTTAGCGAGGAGAATACGACGATGCTTCCGGCTTTCACCGGAACCGACACCGGCCCTTCGGGATCAATGAAACACTCGAAACCGAGTGGCGTGTTGTGGTGCGCAAGGGTTCCCTGCCGGTGAACGCCAGGTAACACTTGTATGCAACCGTTTTGTTCGGTGGCGTCGGTAAGTGCCACCCAACAGGTGAGATATGCCTGCGGTTCTAGATACGTGTACCCATTGTCCTGATGCCATAAAACCGGCTCAGCGCCATTCGCTCGTTTGTAAACGGCCTGATCCCAGTAAAGGCGCGACTCCCCGCCGATAAGGTCGTGGCAGAGGTCCGCGAACAGTTGTGAATCGCAGAAGTCGCGTAGTGCCTTAGATCGAGCAACTAAATGAATTGCTATTGAGACCGTATCCACTCCAGCGATACTGAATCGCCCGTTGGGTCTAGCAGCTAAAAACTCGAGTACTTCGAGATCAAATGGTTCGATCTCGGTCTCAAGTCTTGCGATGGTCTCAGCATCGACAGCATTCTCGATCACGAAAAATCCGGCGCGGTCGAACGCTGCAGCTTGTTCCTGTGTGACGCGCCGGAATGGTCCGACATGGTTTTCCCAGTTGAAGTCGGTATTCCATGGGTGCGGAGCGAAGGTTGGCATTACGTATCCATTCTGGAACGTTGAGCACTACCGACCACTACGGGTACTCCGGTGGTTTCATTTGTTACAACAATGTCTGCGCTGTTGCCGGCCGCAGAGATAACGACTTGTGCATTGACAGTGTCATCCTCAACGACCATTCCAACGAAACGTAATTCCGTTAAGCCGTTAGTGAGGAAATCGTCGCCCCATGCATCTAGTAACAGGCCATACGCAGGCCCTGCGCTCTGCATCCCCTGCGCAACGAGTTTTTGGTATCCAAGATCGGCCGCGGCGTCTGCGTCGGAATGGAAGTTGCCCCGACGGGAGTACGCACGAAGCAACTCCGCGGTCATGTGGAGTGACCGCGTCAGGAATTGCTCGTCGGCCCCTACGGTTGCGGCGTTCGAATCACTAACCGACTGAGGACCCTTCGTCCTCGCTGGCTTCGGCGGTCTAGGCCGGTCACTCCCGTCAGTGGACCGCGCCTGCGGATCACAAAAGGTTGCAATCGATGTCCAGAGTGGCTCGCCAGTGTCACGGCCAATGTCTGCGCGGATCTCCACATAATTGCGATTCCGCTTCTCAATACGATCTAGGACAATTCCCGTCACGGTCACGTCCGCGCTGGCGGGAACCTTCCCATGACATTCGAGGCGTTGCCCGGTATGCAAGAAATGTGCAGGAACGATGGTCTGGAAGGCGAGAATTGTGAAGTTCGCCGCCATCGGAGGATATAGGTAGCCGTCCCTCATCAATACATGATCTACGCCGGCAGAGCCCCAATAACGGTCGTTTGCTGCTGGTGAGACCGTGAATTCGCTTGGGCCGAATGGGGATCCCGGTGCCGCTTCAGGGGCGTCTAGTGGTTGCACTCTATGCAACTCTATGCATATAATGCTGCATGACGTATCGTGCCGGCATCATCGGTGCTTCAGGCTACACGGGAGCAGAACTGCTGCGACTGCTAGCGACTCACGCAGAAATCGATGTTGTGGTCGCGACCGCAGATAGCAGTGCCGGGGCACAGGTCGGTGGTTTGTATCCATCGCTAAGTGCCGCATACCCGAACCTTCAATACGTTCCGATTGATCCGGATGCGTTTGCATCGCTCGATGTGGTGTTCGTCGCCTTGCCTCACGGCGCCTCTCAAAAGCTAATGCCGGAGTTGGTTGCGAGCGTCGGTCATGTAGTCGATCTTGGCGCCGACTTTCGTTTGCCCGCCGATATCTATCAGAACTGGTACGGCACGTCACACGCGGCGCCAGACCTCTTGAATAGTTTTGCCTACGGTCTCCCGGAATTGTTCAGAAGCGACATTCAAGATTCGAAGCATGTGGCTAATCCGGGGTGTTACCCGACAGCGTCGTCTCTCGCCCTGGCCCCGCTGCTCGCCAATGGGCTCGTTGAACACAGTGGAATCATCGTCGATGCGATGTCCGGACATTCAGGGGCAGGTCGCGCGCTCAAGATAGAACAGCATTTTGCGGAGGCGGATCAAGGTGTAAGTGCGTACGGTTTGCTTACGCATTGGCACACTGCAGAAATCGAATTCGCACTAGCGCATGTGGCTGCCAACCCGGTAGAGGTGCTCTTCACGCCGCACTTAGTTCCGATGATTCGTGGAATCCAAGCAACGTGTCATGCGCGTCCGGCGAAAACCGGATTGTCCACCGAGTCGTTACAAGCGGCTTATCGCGATTTCTATTCGGCTGAACCCTTCGTCGTGGTATCCGATAATCCGACGAGCACTAAGGCCGCGACGGGTGCCAATACGTGTCAGGTCACTGTTCGTTTCGATGAGCGCACTAACTCGGTGCTCGCGCTGGGAGTCATTGACAATCTGGTGAAGGGGGCATCTGGGCAAGCAATCCAGAATGCCAATCTCTTGCTCGGGATACCAGAGGCGACAGGTTTACCCCTTGTCGGTATGTGGCCATGATCATGTTGCGCGAGGGGGAACGATGAGTGTCACGGCAGCGATGGGTTTCGCGGCGGGCGGTTCAGCATGCGGAATTAAGGCTGGTGGAGGGCCGGACCTCGCGATCGTAACGACGGAGACACGCGGCCCGGTTCCGGCTGCTGGCGTGTTCACGCTCAACCTCGCACAGGCGGCACCGGTACAGGTGAGTCGCAAACATCTGCACGACGCCCACGCGACTGCCGTGGTCCTTTCTTCGGGCAATGCGAACGCAGCGACGGGCGAGCAAGGTCGTGCCGATGCCCTGCGCATGGCCGAGTTGACCGCGCTGGGTTTGGGTTGCGACACAACTGATGTGCTCGTCTGTTCGACGGGTTTGATCGGTTATCCGATGCCTATGTACGCGCTCGAGTCGGGCATCCCGGTACTCGCTGCAAAACTGAATGGTTCCACTGCGGCCGCCAATGCGATCCTCACAACCGACAGCGTGAGCAAGGAAGCCGTTGTATCCATCGAGGGAACCAACGCGGTTATTGGTGGAATGGCGAAGGGTGCAGCGATGCTCATGCCGTCAATGGCGACAATGCTCGCAGTGTTAACTACGGATGCCGAGGTCGATCCCTCTACGCTCCAGACCGCGCTCACGCGTGCGGTCGACCTCTCGTTCAATCAGCTGTGTGTCGATGCATGTACCAGTACTAACGACACCGTATTGGTGCTAGCGAGTGGCGCGTCGGGTGCAGGCATAACGAATCGGAATGAATTTCATGCACTTACCGATGCACTTACCGAAGTCTGTTCCTCGCTCGCCGAACAGATGGCCAGAGACGCAGAGGGTGCGTCAAAACTCGCGCGAATCACCATTCGCGGCGCCCGTTCTGATTCACAAGCGCGCCTCGCTGCTAGAAGCGTCGCTCGGTCGCAGTTGGTGCAATGTTCCCTCAACGGTGAAGACCCTTATTGGGGTCGTGTGCTCTCTGAACTCGGAGTCAGCGGCGCAATCTTCGATCCGGAGTCCGTCGACATCTCCTTCAATGGCATTGTTTGTTGCCGCAATGGAATCGCGGCCGCACACGATGCAGTAGCACTCGCTGGCGCGATGACCGAACGCGACATTCATATCGAGTGCACGCTGAATGCAGGTAACGGACGCGCGTCGGTCTTATTTACTGATCTATCGCACGCGTATATAGATGAGAACCGAGGAACTTCGTGAACGACGGGCGACTATCGACGGCGCACGAAAAGGCGCACATTCTTGCGGAAGCACTTCCGTACATGCGCGAATTCTCTGGTAAAACCGTGGTCGTGAAGTACGGCGGAAACGCGATGCATACGCCCGAACTTGCCGACCTGTTTGCCCGCGACGTGGTTCTCATGCACCTAGTTGGGATGCATCCCGTGATCGTTCACGGCGGAGGTCCACAGATTTCCGATCTGATGCGTCGACTGGGTAAAGAGCCAGAGTTTGTAGACGGCCTACGAGTGACCGATGCCGAGACGGTCGACATCGCGCGTATGGCGTTGGTCGGCAAAGTGAATCGCGAGGTTGTGTCCTCATTGAATCGCCACGGGAGTTTCGCTGTGGGGCTCTCTGGCGAAGACGCGGGTCTATTAACTGTGACGCAACGCGATGAGCGTCTCGGATTCGTGGGCGATGTCTCCCATGTCGATCCGTCGATAGTTGAACGCTTGATACGCGAGGACTTGATCCCAGTTATTGCGACAATCGGTATGGGGGTCGACGGCAATGCGTACAACGTAAATGCAGACACTGTCGCTGGCGCGATAGCAGAGGCCCTTGGTGCTGAGAAACTCGTTTACCTTACGGATGTTGCTGGCGTGATGTCTGATTACCCGAACGAGTATTCGCTTTTGTCGCAACTCGATGTGTCGGACCTCAAAGCGTTGATCGAAGCGGGAAGTGTGGGGGAGGGGATGATCCCAAAACTCGAATCGTGCGCACACGCCTTGGAAAATGGTGTCACGAGAGCACATATTCTGGATGGGCGCATTCCACATGCATTGCTGCTCGAGTTCTTCACGCGTGAAGGCATCGGAACGATGGTGTACCCATGAGCCAAACCGATCGCCAAACCGTGAGTGGTGATGCTATTGGTTTCAACGAAATCGTTTCCGCTGACGCCGAACACGTTATGGCGACCTACGCGCGCCTTCCGGTCGCCTTTGTGCGCGGTCAGGGTACGCGCCTTTGGGACACGGACGGCAAGGAATACCTCGACTTCTTGTCCGGGCTCGCCGTGACATCACTCGGTCATGCTCATCCAGAGGTCGCTGACGCGATAGCGCTCCAAGCGCGAACACTTGTACACACATCAAACCTCTACTACAACGCACTTCAGCCTCGTCTCGCAGAGAGGCTGGACCTTCTGGTGTCCTCGGCAACTGGAGTCCCTGGTCGTACGTTTTTCGCGAACTCCGGAGCCGAGGCCAACGAATGCGCCATCAAACTTGTTCGTCGCTACGGGCAAGCGAACGGCGGAACTGAGCGCCATCATGTTGTTTCTACATTGGGCTCTTTCCACGGACGTACGTTGTCAACCCTCGCGGCGACGGGTCAACCGCAAAAGCAGGAGACATTCCAGCCCCTTCCAAGCGGTTTCTCCCAGGTGGCGTTCGGTGATTTGGACGCTCTCTGGGCGGTTCTCGATGAGAGAGTTTGCGCTGTCTTTCTTGAGTCAGTTCAAGGCGAGGGCGGAGTCAATCCCGCTCCGCCTGGGTACTTGGCTGCGGTGCGCAACCTCTGCGATGAGCGCGAAGTCTTGTTGATTATTGACGAGGTACAAACGGGTCTCGGGCGCACTGGTCGTTGGTTCGGATTCGAACATGACGGTGACGTTCGTCCCGATGTCATCACGCTGGCCAAAGCGCTTGGTAACGGCTTCCCAATTGGTGCTTGTTGGGCAAGAACTGAAGTCGCTAACGCGTTCCAGGCGGGAGACCACGGGACGACATTCGGCGGGCAACCGCTTGCTGCATCTGCAGCGTTGTGCGTATTGGACGTAATGGAACGCGACGACGTTCCGGGCTTGGCTGCGAAAGCAGGAGAGTACCTATCGAGGTCGTTGGCACAGCTAGACGGAGTCACGTCGGTGCGAGGCCGCGGTTTGCTGTTGGCGGCTGAACTCGAACCAGGGCGTGAAGCAAGAATCGTTGCAAGCGGTTGCTTGCAGGCGGGGCTGATTGTCAATGCCGTGACTCCTTCGGCGCTTCGGTTCGCTCCTTCGTTGCTCGTTTCCGATGACGAAATCGACGCTGCCGTCGCGATTCTTGGAGGGGTGCTGTAGCTATGGCCAGATCTCTTTTGGAGATAGACGATCTCTCACCTAGTGAACTCGCCCACCTGCTCGATTCTGCGGCTCGTTGGAAAAAGGAACCGGACACAGCGCCGCGCGCCCTCGAAGGCGCTGGGGTGGCTCTGGTATTTGAAAAACCGTCAGCGCGCACCCGTACTTCAGCAGAGTTGGCCGTCTATTCGCTAGGCGGTCACCCCGTGGCGCTGCGCGCTGAAGAAATCGGCATAGATCAACGAGAGTCCGCAGAAGATGTAGCTCGCATTCTCGCGTCCTATTGCGTCATCATCGCCGCACGCGTGTTCGATCATGGTGTGCTCATGCGAATGGCCGGTGCCGTGAACACGCCAGTCGTAAACTTGTTGTCAGATATTGCTCATCCATGCCAAGCGCTCGCGGATCTCCTGACTATCTCTGAGCGATTTGGTGGTCTTGAAGGACGACGCGTTGCATTTGTCGGCGACGGCAACAACGTTGTGGCCTCGCTCGCCTATGGCGCAGCTCTCACGGGGCTTGAGCTGATCGTTAGTTCGCCTCCGGGATACGAACTTAATGAGAACCTTGTTGATCGCGTGCGCAATCTCGGGGGATCGATCGAACTTGTGACCGATCCGCACGAAGCGGTACGAGGTGTCGACGTGGTTTACACAGATGCTTGGACCTCAATGGGTCAGGAAGCCGAGTCGGAGGCACGCACAAAAGCATTCGCTACGTGGCGTGTTGACTCGGTGTTGATGGCAGAGGCCGGTGCCGATGCCGTATTCATGCACTGCCTGCCCGCACATCGCGGCGATGAAGTGACGGCGGAGGTCATTGACGGACCAGTAAGTGTCGTTTGGCAGCAAGCGGAAAACCGTATGCATACGAAACGAGCCCTATTCGCATGGCTCGTGCAGACTAAGGAGAGCGAGTGATGGCGACGCTTGGCAAACCTCAGCGCCAACACAGAATTACGCGTTTGCTCGAAGAGCAAGTGATCTCGAGTCAAGCTCAGGTCGTAGAGATGCTTGCTGCAGAAGGGGTGATCGCGACACAGGCGACGGTTAGTCGTGACCTCGAGGACCTAGGAGCGGTGAAGGTCCGCATGCCGGGTGGTGTGACGGGATATGCAGTCCCGGAACACTCGAAGGATCATGCGCCGCCCGAGGAGTGGTTACGTAGAGTTCTCGGAGAATTCGTTGTCGAAGTTTCGCATTCGGGGAACCTCGTGGTTCTGCGTACTCCACCGGGATCTGCCCATGTAATCGGATCAGCATTAGACCGCGCCGGGTTCCAAGATGTTCTGGGGAATGTCGCAGGTGATGACACTTTGATCCTTGTGTGTTCCGAACAGGCCCGAGGCATACAGGTCGCGAATCGTTTGGCCGAACTGGCCGGGCTCTGAAGAGGATCAAGAGGAGATTGAAGTGACAAAGCGTATTGTTCTCGCGTACTCGGGTGGGTTGGACACGTCGGTCTTAGTGCATTGGATGCAATCGGAGTGGTCGGCTGAAGTTATTGCGCTCGCCGTCGATGTGGGACAAGTTCCGGGTGCAGACCAGGCGTATTGGGACGAGATCCTTGCGAGGGCGACCACGGCGGGAGCGCTAGAAGCCCGTGTCGTCGATGCGCGCGAGGAGTACGCGAATCGATTTGTAGCTAACGCGATCAAGGCGAACGCTTTATACGAAGGTAAGTATCCGCTCGTATCGGCCCTGTCGCGCCCGGTGATCGCGCGTCATCTCGTTGCCGCGGCGCGCGAGTTCTCTGCGGATGCCGTTGCGCATGGTTGCACTGGCAAGGGCAACGACCAAGTCCGTTTCGAAGTGGCGCTCCGCACCCTCGCTCCCGACCTCGAAGTGCTTGCTCCGGTTCGCACGTGGGGTTTCAGTCGCCGCGACTCGATTGAATATGCCGCTCTCCACGCCATTCCAATCACCGTGACCGAAGACAAACCGTATTCAGTCGATGAGAACATCGTTGGTCGTGCGATCGAGTGCGGAGCGATGGAGGATCCATGGGTGGCTCCTCCTGAGTCTATTTTTGAACGCACGGGAGCGGTATCCAGCGCGCCGGATCAACCGCGCGAAATCGTCATCGGATTCGAACGCGGCATTCCGGTCTCTCTTGATGGAATGCCTACGCCACTCCACCTGTTGCTGCCCGAATTAGATGGGATCGTAGGTGCGTATGGTTTCGGCCGAATCGATATGGTTGAAAATCGCCGTGTCGGGATAAAAAGTCGCGAAGTGTATGAGTGCCCAGGTGCTCTTGCGCTCATCTTGGCGCATGCAGACCTTGAATCGATCACACTAGAACGAGATTTAGCACGTGAGAAATCACATCTTGAACCGCGTTACGCGGAAACGATCTATGACGGTCTCTGGTATTCCCCGCTTCGCGAAGCGCTCGATGCATTCATTGATTCGACACAACGTCATGTAACCGGCGAAGTGCGATTGAAGCTTGAAGCCGGCCAATGCGTCGTAGTCGGCCGTCGTGCAGAACGTGGTCTTTATGATTTCTCGCTCGCCACGTACGAGGATGCCGATGCATTCCGTCACGAGGATGCGGCAGGCTTCGTTCGTTTGTGGGGACTATCGGTTGAGACGTGGGCAAAAAAGCAACGAACAGAGGAACCCGTAGTGCCGAGGGGGCGTAACGATGGCTGATGAATTGGAAAAGGTGGAGCGCGAGACCAACACGTTGTGGCACGGTCGTTTCGCAGAAGGTCCAGCCGAAGCGTTGATGGATATGACCGTAAGTTTGTCATTCGATCAGCGTCTTGCCTTAGATGACCTTCGCGGTTCGCGTGCGCATGTCAACATGCTTGAGTTCGTAGGACTTCTGACTTCAGATGAGCGCGTCGCAATTCTCGATGCGCTTGATGTTGTAGAAGATGAACTGAAACGCGGACAGTTCGAGTTCGTCGCAACGGATGAAGATATTCACACGGCGATCGAACGCCGTGTGACTGAGATCGCTGGCGATGCTGGCGCCAAACTTCACACCGGTCGTAGTCGCAATGATCAGGTCGCGCTCGACCTGCGCTTGTGGGTAATGCGCGAAACCCGTACGGTCGTGGCTCGTCTCCATGGGCTCCAGACGGTCTTATTGCGAAGAGCACAAGAATGTGGAGATGACGAATATGTGCCGGGATATACGCACCTCCAACGAGCGCAGCCAGTGTTACTCGCGCATCACTTACTCGCGCACGTTTGGGCCCTCGCTCGTGATGTAGAGCGTTGGCAATATGTTGCGAAGCGTTGTGACGTATCGCCGTTAGGTGCCGGAGCTCTTGCCGGGTCCAGCCTTCCTATTGACCCCGACCACGTTGCCGAGGCTTTGGGTTTTTCACATCGCTTTGAGAATTCACTTGATGCGGTTTCCGATCGCGACTTTGTGGCAGAAGCATTGTTTGCTGCGGCACTAGCTCAAGTGCACCTGTCGCGCATGGGAGAAGAAATCGTGCTCTGGTCGAGCGATGAGTTCGGGTTTATTCGCTTGTCCGATGAGTTTTCGACGGGCTCGTCAATGCTTCCGCAAAAGAAGAACCCCGATGTTGCCGAACTCGCTCGCGGTAAAGCGGGTCGCCTAATCGGTAATCTGACCGGTTTTCTAGCGACTCTCAAAGGCTTGCCTCTGTCGTATAACCGCGATTTACAAGAAGATAAAGAACCACTGTTCGACGCGGTAGACACACTTACGGTCACGTTGCTAGCGCTGACAGGACTCATGGACACTGTCGAGTTCGAAACGAATCGAATGCGCGCTGCGGCGGACGCCGAGACTTCGTCAGCCACGGATCTAGCCGAATATCTAGTGACGCAAGGTACGCCGTTCCGCGAGGCGCATGCAGTGGTAGGAGCGCTGGTGCGTCAATCACTCGAACGTCACATCCCACTAGGTGAACTCATTGCCGCAGAACCTCGATTCGACGAGGAGGCGCTCGCGTTGCTCGCTCCTGGTGTAGCGGTAAAACGACGCTCTTCGCCAGGGGGTGGCGGACCCGAACCCGTAGCAGTCCAGATGCAGGCTGCTTGTGACTTGCTGGTTGGGGAGCAGGAGTGGCTCGATCAGTCATGAGCGTGTATCGACGATGTGACGAGAGTCACCGCACTCGTGTGCGATTGCTCATCTAACGTTCTCGAATATGACGCAGGCCGATTTTGCGTTCAACCCATTTGAGCCAGGGTTCTTCACGGACCCCTATTCTCGATACGACGTCTTGCGCGAGACGTCACCTGTAAACCAAACACTCATGGGGCCGTGGCTACTCACGCGTTACGACGATTGCATGAAGCTTCTGCGCGATCCGACACTCTCAGTAGAACCCAAAAACTCGGACTCGGAACGTGAAGGGATGATCGCTGCGGTGCTGGGCACAGATGAAGTGCTGAACCGCGGTAGCCGTGCGATTCTAAATATCGATCCTCCGGATCATGATCGTTTACGCCGTATTTTTTCTAAGGCGTTCACGCCGCGTCTCATCGAAGACCTACGCCCGTTGGCGCGTCAACTCGTAGACGAAGCTTTGGATGCGGTGGAAGCGCGCGGCGAGATGGATGTGATCTCCGATCTGGCATTCCCTCTGCCATTCACAATCATTTCAGAGATGCTCGGGGTGCCAACCGAGAACCGTGACGAACTCCGAGATTGGTCGCATGCTCTTGTAAAGACTCTCGACCCGATTATTTCCGAAGATGAGATTCGGGCCGCGTTCGCTGCCGGCACCTCAATTCAAGAGCATGTAACCGAACTGATTGAACAGAAGCGACGCAAACCTGACGGTGGACTGATCTCGGCGCTATTGGCGGCGGAAGACGATGGCGCTGTGTTCGATGAGAACGAACTTATGGATCAGGTTGTCTTGTTGTATGTCGCTGGTCATGAGACGACAGTAAATCTCATCGGAAACGGCGTATTCGCGCTGCTCAGTCACCCAGAGCAAGCCGACCGAGTACGCACGGATCCCGAAATCGAACAGAACGCGGTTGAGGAGATATTGCGCTTCGATAGCCCGGTGCAGTTCTCGCGGCGGATCACACTCAAGCCGATTGAGATCGATGGTCACCACATCGATGCCGAATCGTTCGTGTTGACAGGACTAGGCGCAGCCAACCGTGACCCCGCGAAGTGGGGGCCTACCGCGTCCGAACTAGACGTCGGCCGTGTCGGTGCTGCACAGCATTTGTCGTTCGGTAGCGGTATTCATCATTGCTTGGGCGCGTCGCTCGCGAGGCTCGAGGCGAGGGAAGTATTCGGTCCGCTGTTGCGCCGCTTCCCCAATATCGCGCTGGTCGACGAGACGCCTGACCACAACGGTCGGATGGTGTTGCGGGGTCTCAACCGTCTGCCGGTTTCCCTCGGCTAGGAATGCCATCTAGGTCGGGTTGATCCAGACCTTGATGACAGAGCCCTCCTCCAAACGCGTACCGGCGATTGGCGACTGTTTCCAAATTCGTCCGATACGCGAAAAATCACCTGGCGGTGGTTCTGATTCCGCAGTCACGTCCAACTGGAAGTCGACCGCATTCAGCGCGGCTGTCGCTTCTTCGGCGTACAGCCCTAGGAGAGAAGGGACCACCGCGTACTTCGGCCTCCCGCTAGCAATGGTGATCGTTACCTTGCTGCCTGGCCGGACATTGCGCCCTGATGGCGGGTCCTGAGCGATCACTGTTCCCGGTGGGTATGCGCGGCTCGGGGCGTTGCGCAAGAGAACGATGTAACCGGCGTCCACAAGGATGCGCGTCGCCGCGATGGCGTTCATCCCAACGACAGAGAGCAGAGGGAAGCGCGGAATCGAAGAAGTGGTTGTCGCACGCGAAGCGGTCGTCGGTGGCGTTGGACGCGGGAAGAGGGAAGCAGGCGTGTCGGCCAACGCTGCGCCGGAGAAAAGTTGAAAGATCTGCGCTGGCCAACTTCCGCCCGTCACCGTGATCCGGGTGGCTGGTGGTTTCATCGTTCGTTCCGCATCTGGAAACCCAACCCAAACCGCAGCGACCAATTCAGGTGTGTATCCGACGAACCAAGCATCTTTCCACTCTTCTGCTGTCCCGGTTTTGCCTGCGAGCGGACGACCTATACGAGCATTCACACCGGTCCCGCGTTCAACGACCTGTTGAAGTACGCCAGTGATGGTGCGCGCGGTGGTTTCGTCGAGCACTCGAACGCGAGTCTGTGGAGCTTCGTAGATCACGGTGCCGTCCTTGTCGGTCACCCGCGTCACGAAAACGGGATCGTGATGGACGCCATCTCCCGCGAAACTCGAATAGGCGGAGGCCATATCAAGTGGAGTGACCTCGCTACTTCCTATGGCCACGCTCGGCACCGCGCGCAACGGTGAACGTACGCCGAGTTTTGATGCCATGTCCACTACCGGCTGAGCGCCTAGGTCCATTGCTAACTGCGCGTAGACGGTATTGACCGAGTTCACCGTTGCAGCGGTCAAATTCATGCGTCCTGATCCGTTGCCGTCGTAGTTGTCGACCTTCCACGACTCCGCGCCACCAGGTTGTGGGAGCGTGATGCTTCCGGGAGCGTTGTATGTTCGATCGAGAGGGATTCCTGCCTCGAGTGCCGCCGTAAGTACGAACGGCTTAAACGTGCTGCCCGGCGAACGCGCGGCTTGGCCCGCAAGGTCCCACTTCGCCCACGGGCTTGTTCCGAAGAAGTCTGGGCCGCCGACGTATGCCTTCACATGACCATCGCGCGGGTCGAGCGCTATTAGGGCTGCGGCCGGATCGGTATCGGGTCGCGAAATTACTTTTCCTACAGCATCTTCGGCCATGCGTTGCCAAGTTGTGTCGAGCGTTGTGTGGATACGCAGGCCACCTTCATATAGACGCCGGTGCCGTTGCTCAGGCGAGACTCCGAATTGAGGGTCATTGAGCAGAAATTTTCGGACCTGTTCTACAAAGTGGGGTGCCGGATAACGGTCGGACGTGGCGAGCGGCGTCACCTCTACCGGCGTAGCGCGCGCAGCGGCGATCTCTGCAGCGGGTAAACGCTGCAACTTGTCGAGACGCTCGAGAACCTCGTTGCGGCGCTCGAGGGCTGCCTCTGGCGCGGTGTACGGATCGAATGTCCCTGGGTCTCTGATCAATCCGGCAAGGAGCGCACTCTGAGCGAGGGTGAGTTGGCTGGCCTCGATGTTGAAATAAGTCCGTGCCGCGGCCTGAACTCCGTACGCGCCGTTACCGAAGTACACGGTGTTCAAGTACCGCTGAAGAATCGTACGCTTCGAAAATCGCTGTTCGACCTGGAGGGCGAGAACCGCTTCGCGCATCTTTCGTTCGATACTTCGTTCGGGACCGAGCATCACGGCGCGTACGTATTGTTGGGTGATCGTCGAACCTCCTTGCACGACGTCACCCGCCTCAAGGTTGCGCGTCAAGGCTCGGATAACCCCTCTCGCATCGACTCCATCATGTTGGTAGAACCGAGCATCTTCGATGGCGATTACAGCTTTGGGGAGGACTGAACCCATATCGAGAAGGGCGACTGGTTCGCGATCCTCTTCAGCATGCATACGGGTCATTTGTGAGCCATCTGCGTAGAGGATTTCTGACGAGATCGCCTGCTCTTTAGGGAGGCTGAGCTCGGTCGTATAACTGCACCCTGTTGTGACAGCGACAACAACTACTAACGGCGCAGCCAGCCGGGACATTGTATTCACGGTACACATTGTCGCTTATTCGTCACGTAAGAAACCCGCACTACCAAGAGGGCCCGCTGATAGCGTTTCAGGGTGCCGTCGGTAGATGAACAGTTCGCCATTCTGACGGCGGGAACAGTCGATTGCATTGCCGCGGCCGAGTTGCGCTCGAAACTCGAGTCCGGGCGTCCGTTGCGCGTGAAATTGGGCATTGATCCAACTGCATCTGACGTTCATCTCGGCTTCGCGGTAGTGCTTCGCAAGCTTCGACAATTTCAGGACCTCGGCCATGTTGCCGTACTCGTCATTGGGGATTTCACTGCTCGCGTAGGAGACCCGAGTTTCCGCTCCGCCACACGGCCACCACTCACCGCGGGTCAGGTGGAAGAACATGCATTGACCTATGTCGACCAGGTTCAACGAATTCTTGATTTTGCTCCTGAACGAATCGAAGTCGTGCGCAACGCTGACTGGCTGGCGCAAATGGACATGGCCGATGTCTTGAAGTTGACCGCTCGAACCACAGTGGCGCGCATCATGGAACGTGATGATTTTGAAAAGCGGTTTCGCGGCGGCGATCCAATTGCACTGTCGGAACTTCTGTATCCGCTTCTGCAAGGTACTGACTCAGTGCAGGTGCGCGCGGATGTGGAACTTGGTGGCACGGATCAACTTTTCAACAACCTGATGGGTCGCCAGCTTCAGACTGCTGCCGGTCTTGATCCACAAGTGGTACTGACCACGCCATTGCTCGAAGGTCTCGACGGCGTTGCGAAGATGTCGAAGTCGCTCGGGAATTACGTGGGAATTACTGAACCCGGATCAGAACAATTCGGGAAGCTCATGAGTATCCCTGACGGGTTGATGCCCAAGTATTTCGAACTCGCCACCGGTTGGCTGCCAGGCCAGGTGAGTGCGACTATCGAAGCGCTCCTTTCCGGAGATTTGCCGCCAGTTGAAGCAAAGAGATTGCTGGCTCGCACCGTTGTAGACCTGTATCACGGCGATGGAGCGGGACAAAACGCGCAAGACGAGTTTGACCGCGTCTTCAAGGACCGCGGTACGCCTTCGGAAATCCCAATATGCGAAGTGTCCGAAACATTGTTTCCAGTCCGGTTGGCGCGGTTGCTCTCTGAGTGTTCGTTAGTCGAATCGAATCGAGAAGGGAAACGCAAGATTGAGCAGGGCGGCGTACGTATCGACGGGACCAAAGTCGCAGATGCCGACATCGAAGTCACGGCCAAAGATATGGACGGGAAGACACTTCAGGTTGGGAAACGTGCATGGGCGCGGATTGTGGTGACGTCATAGGGCTTGAGCAGGAGGGAGCGGCGCGCTCATCGCTTGTGTGTGAGCATCTAATATTCCGGAGTGTCTAACGTCGACTCGGCAAAGGCCGTAGATACAAACTCGGCTTCGTTTCGGAAGCCTCGGCGCCATCGCGCTGACGTTCAGGGTCTTCGTGCGTGCGCTGTACTGCTGGTAATCGCGTACCACGCTGGACTTCCGATACCAGGGGGGTTCACCGGTGTCGATGTCTTCTTCGTGATTTCTGGTTTCGTGATCACATCGATGTTGCGCTCCGACTCAGCCGAGACGGGTCGCATCAGTTTGGCTCAGTTCTACGCGCGTCGAGTCCGTCGTATTCTTCCGGCACTCGCGTTGATGACCACGGTCGTGGCCGCCCTCTCGTTTTTCTTTATCAGCCCGTTAGGACCCAAACTCACGACCGCGAAGACAGGTATCGCGGCTTCGTTGTTCTCGGCGAACATTTTTCTTTACAGGGAACCGAGCGGCTACTTTGCAGCCGGTCCAACAACTAATCCTCTGCTCCAAACATGGTCGTTGTCGGTCGAAGAGCAGTTCTACCTGGTGTTTCCTGCGCTCTTGATCTTGGGTATTTGGCTCGGCAAGCGATTTCTAAGGCCCGCTCATCGAGACCTCGTTCTCGTGATTCTGTTGTCGGTTGTCACGTTCGCATCGTTCGTATTGTGCCTGCGTGGTTCGGCGCCCGGTAAATCCATCGGCGGAATAGACCAGCAGTTCGCTTTCTACATGGCACCTGCGCGCGCATGGGAGTTCAGCACGGGAGCATTGATCGCATTGTGCGTGATCTGGCTGGCAAGGTTGCCGAAATCGTGGGCATTCGTGATGGGTTGCGTCGGAGCGCTCCTCGTTGCCATAGGTGCGTTCACGATTCACCAAACCGACGCGTTTCCTGGCTATCTCGCGCTGTGGCCTGTTGTCGGGACGAGTCTGCTGCTCATTGCGGGTGTTCCGGGCGCCTACGGGATGAACTCGGTCTTGGGCACGCGCCCGTTTACATACATCGGAGATATGTCGTATAGCTGGTACCTATGGCACTGGCCGTTGATTGTGTTTGCAATTGCGCTGTGGCCTGCGATCGGATGGGTGGCTTTGCCGGCTGCCGCAATCTCATTTCTGCCAGCGTGGACAGCGTATAAGTACTTTGAGAATCCCATCCGAAGTGATCATGGAATCGTTGGTCGGCGCGCTCTCAAGGTCGGCGCGATATGTATCTTGATACCAATCGTCGCGTGTGTCGGACTGGCCAAGTCGCGTTTGCCGAATGTGTCTGGCGCGACGCGAGCGCGCCTCGATGCGTTGTCGCAACAGCATCCCGATGAATTGCGGAATTGTGACAACGGAAAGACGATTGGTTTGCAGGGGCCGCGTTGCATCTGGCGTGTTGATAACCCGTTAGGGACTGTTGCGCTCGTTGGCGATTCCAATGCAGGCCATTTCATCGTGCCTGCCGCCGCGGCCGCGAACAAACTTGGTTACAACTTCGAGGTGGCAACGCGACGCGGTTGTCGGTTCGTCGATGTAGTCGTCATTCGCAACGGCCGTGCCGACCAAGGTTGCACGGCACACGTTGAACGTTCGCTCGATGAGTTGGTGCGTCGGAATCCGAATTTGGTGCTTATCGCATCCTCATCACCCCAGATCGTCAATGCGCCGCTTGTATCGCTCAAAGATCCGGAGACTGGCCGCATCGGTCGCACGCGAGCCGAGAAGGCTGCTCTCTGGAAAGAAGGAAACGAGCGAGCGATGCGCCGGTTGGCCAGAGCGGGTATTCCAACTTTGTTGATTCAGACCATTCCGCAGTTCCCGGATTGGCCGCCCAATTGCGCGGCGATCCGTGCATACTTCTGGCCTTCGTCGTGCGGTACATCTTCGTCACGAGAACAGGTCGATGCCTTCCGTTCTGCAGCACTCAACGCGGAGCGGGATGCAGTCGACTCTATGGATGAGAACGAGACTTTCGCCAGTAGCGAAGTGCTTGACTTCGCCGACCGCTTGTGCGCGGGTTCGCGTTGCGCGACGAATCGGGGTG
>SHUZ01000012.1:0-2500 GCA_009694415.1 Acidimicrobiia bacterium | reverse complement strand
CGGCAGACGTCCGACCCCCGGCACCCTTAGAGGTGACGGGACCACCGGGCCCCGAGTGATCCGGTGCATTGCTATTCCGTTTTGAGGGAGTCGCCTCACTTGCCGGCCTATGTGGCCGGTAGGTTCGCGTTGCTTCTTCTAGGCCCTACTCGGTGCCATTGGCTAACTACGCCAGTTGCATCGCAGTGGCCACGGAGCGGAGGACCCGCTCCACTTGTCCCTTGAGAACTGCATAGCGAGCACGAGCATCAAAGAAACAAGTCGTGTGCAATACAAGAACGATTCCCAAGCTACAAAGAGCCAACGGCGGATGCCTTGGCGCCAGATGCCGATGAAGGACGTGGGCGACTGCGAAAAGCTACGGGGAGCTGTCTACCAAGCTTCGATCCGTGGATATCCGAATGGGGAAACCCGGCTGGGGTCATGCCCAGTCACCTCTGCCTGAACACATAGGGCAGTAGGAGGGAACCGGGGGAATTGAAACATCTCAGTACCCCGAGGAAAGGAAAGCAACAGCGATTCCCTGAGTAGCGGCGAGCGAAACGGGACGAGCCTAAACCGTCGTAGTGGTACAGCCTGCCGGCGATGCTGCGACGGGGTTGTGGGACCCACCTGGAGGAGCGGCAGTACCTCCAAGGAGTTACAAACTTGATGGTTAGGAGAAGCGCTCTGGAAAGGCGCGCCGTAGAGGGTAATAGCCCCGTATGCGAAAACCAGCAAGCTCCTGGTGGGATTCCCGAGTAACACGGGATCCGGGAAAGCCCGTGTGAATCCGCGAGGACCACCTCGTAAGGCTAAGTACAGTCTGGCGACCGATAGTGTACGAGTACCGTGAGGGAAGGGTGAAAAGTACCCCGGGAGGGGAGTGAAATAGAACCTGAAACCGTTGGCTTACAAGCAGTCAGAGCGTCGTTATTAACTTCGGTTAATAGCCGTGATGGCGTGCCTTTTGAAGAATGAGCCTGCGAGTTACCGTTCGTGGCAAGGTTAACCCGAGAGGGGGAGCCGGAGCGAAAGCGAGTCTGAATAGGGCGATTCAGTCGCGGGCGGTAGACCCGAAGCCGAGTGATCTAGCCATGGGCAGGTTGAAGCGAGGGTAAGACCTCGTGGAGGACCGAACCCACCGCAGTTGAAAATGCGGGGGATGACCTGTGGCTAGGGGTGAAAGGCCAAGCAAACTCGGTGATAGCTGGTTCTCCCCGAAATGCATTTAGGTGCAGCGTCGCGTGTTCAGTATCGGGGGTAGAGCACTGGATGGTCTAGGGGGCCTAAAAGCTTACCAAAATCAACCAAACTCCGAATACCGATACTCCAGAACGCGGCAGTGAGACCATGGGGGATAAGCTTCATGGTCGAGAGGGAAACAGCCCAGAACGCCAACTAAGGCCCCAAATTCCATGCTCAGTGGTAAACGATGTGGGATTGCCCAGACAGCCAGGAGGTTGGCTCAGAAGCAGCCACCCTTTAAAGAGTGCGTAATAGCTCACTGGTCGAGTGATCCTGCGCGGACAATGTAACGGGGCTCAAGCATGGAGCCGAAGTTGCGTCATTTCGCGTGCTTAGGCACGCGTGATGGGTAGGGGAGCGTCGATCTCAGCTGTGAAGCCGCCGGGTAACCGGTGGTGGAGCGTGGTCGAGTGCGAATGCAGGTATGAGTAGCGAAAGAGGGGGGAGGAACCCCTCCGCCGAATGCCCAAGGGTTCCTGGGGAAGGCTCATCCGCCCAGGGTTAGTCGGGAGCTAAGGCGAGGCCGAAAGGCGTAGTCGATGCACAACAGGTTGATATTCCTGTACCACCGTGTCCGCGCCCATCCCTAAAGCAATACGACCAGGGGCTGTCTTCGGACGAACCTGGCACGTGCGCTGGCGGGAAGCGAAGGGGGGACGCAGGAGGGTAGCTCAGCCCAGGCGTTGGTTGTCCTGGGGTAAGCGTGTAGAGGGTCCGATAGGAAAATCCGTCGGGCGTAACTTCGAGACGTGATGCCGAACCGTAATAGGTGAAGTGAGTGATCCCACGCTGCCGAGAAAAGCCTCTAGCGAGCTGGCACGGTGCCCGTACCCCAAACCGACTCAGGTGGGCACGTAGAGAATACGAAGGCGATCGAGATAACTCTGGTTAAGGAACTCGGCAAACTGCCCCCGTAACTTCGGAAGAAGGGGGGCCTCAGTAGGGTGAAGGGCTTCGCGCCCCGAGCTCGAGGAGGCCGCAGAGACCAGGGCCAAGCGACTGTTTACTAAAAACACAGGTGCGTGCTAAGCCGTAAGGCGATGTATACGCACTGACGCCTGCCCGGTGCTGGAAGGTTACGGGGAAGGGTTAGCCGTAAGGCGAAGCTCTGAACCTAAGCCCCAGTAAACGGCGGCCGTAACTATAACGGTCCTAAGGTAGCGAAATTCCTTGTCGGGTAAGTTCCGACCTGCACGAATGGCGTAACGACTTGGCTACTGTCTCAACCAGAGACTCGGCGAAATTGCACGACGAGTAAAGATGCTCGTTTCCC
>SHUZ01000154.1 GCA_009694415.1 Acidimicrobiia bacterium | reverse complement strand
TCAAATGCACGAAATGATCGTGCGGTGCAATTCGCGGTGCAATCTCACCGCTCCTAGATCCCAGATGACCTCCCAGGACCCCGGGAACCCTACAATCCACGCAAGGCGGGGTGTCAGAGCGGCCTATTGAGGTGGTCTTGAAAACCGCAGCCCGGCAGCAGTGCCAGGGCCCCGGGTTCGAATCCCGGTCCCGCCGTACGTAACGCGTCATAACTCCACTAGGAGATAACACACGGACCGCGCCAGCATCGCGAAATGTTTGGCCTCCGATCGGGGCGCTACGTGCACCCTATTGATCCAGACGACCAGCGGGCGATGAGGTCGCGATAACATTTGGGTTATGTCGAAAGTCGGACGTCCGCCTGAACCTTGGAAGAAAACCCAAATCATTGAGACGGCTTCCGATGTGCTGAGCGAGCGTGGGCTCCAGGCCACGGGTGTCAAGGATCTTGCCGATGCGGCGGGCGTTTCGCGAGCTGCCATTCACTATCACTTTGGCGGCGTGGATGGAGTCGTGCTCGGGATCGCCGAGCGCGGGTTCGAACTCATGTACACCCGCCGACGCGTTGCGATCCAGGCCTTGGAGAGCGCCACTTCGCGCCTCGTGACACTCATTCGGATGGGCATCCCAGACCCAGCGCCTAACCACTACGTATTGATGTACGAGAGCATTGGCGCGGTCCGTAACAACCCGGACTTCAGACCCCTGTTTGAGTCGTTTTCGCGTCGGCAGTACGAGTTGTTTGAGGGAGTCTTGCTTGATGGCGTGGCATCAGGAGACTTTCACCCGCGCGAGTCCATCGAAACGATTAGCTGGAACTTGCTTTCGATTGAAGACGCGGCAGGAATCTACATCACAATCGGGACTGCGCCGGCCGCTGACGAAGTGCGCGCGCGCATGATTTCCTATGCAGCATCGAGCCTTGATTGCGACCTGTCGACCGAGAATGACCGACAGCGCGCAAGGACTGCCAACTGAAGTGCTGTGAGGTTTTCGGCTCAGGCGGCAGGACCAGCAGCAGACGGGACTGCCGCGAGTAGTTGCTTGGTGTAGTCAGCGACGGGATCGGTCAGTACAGATACGGTCGCCCCCTCTTCAACTACCGAACCGTCACGCATAACCATGACGCGATGTGCGATCTGTCGAATTACGGATAGATCGTGGGAGATGAACAGATATGCCACGCCAGTCGACTCCTGCAAATCAGCAAGAAGATTCAAGACTTGGGCTTGGATCGAAACGTCTAGTCCCGAAACGGCCTCGTCCAGAATGATGGCCGCTGGGTCGGCGGCAAGCGCCTTCGCGATGGCAACGCGCTGTCGCTGTCCACCCGAGAGTTCGGCCGGGAGAGCCGAGCATTGGCGGTCATCCAAACCGACCTCTCTCAGAAGCCGCACCGCAGACGAGAGACGCCCATCACGTCCTAAGTCGGCTCGGTGGAGCGCGAGGATTTCCGTGACAGCACTCACTGGCGTCTGACGTGGATCTAGCGATGTATAGGGGTCCTGGAACACGATCTGCAACTGCCGGCCACGCTTTCGGCGCTCTGCTGCCGACCGCGCCCGCCCGTCTCGCAATGCGCCATCAACGACGATCGTGCCGGCATCGGCAGATTCAATGCCAAGCAAGAGACGGCCGAGTGTGGTCTTCCCCGACCCCGACTCCCCGACAATTCCGAGAGTCTCACCCCGACGGAGTGTGAGCGAAACGTCGTCGACGGCGACAGTGGGGGTTGCCGCCCCACGAACTTTGAACTCTTTTCGCAGCCCTGTTGCCGCAATAACTATCGGGGCAACAACGGCCGCGAGCTCATCCGATGGTCTGTGCAGAAGGCGGACGAGATCATTCGCAATCTCGTCCGCTCGAACACAGCGAACGTAACCGTCGCCCGCCAAAGACATCGCGTCGGGACGCCCGTCTGAACACGCAGCCGCAGCGAAAGAACAACGATCCTCGAATGCGCAGCGCCCGCGAGCCGCGGACGCATTGATGGGCGCACCATCGATGGCTACAAGACGCGCGGAACGGCTTTCGATGTGCGTGCGACAACCCATAAGCGCAGCCGAATAAGGGTGCCGCGGTGCAGCCACCAGATCACTGGAGGCCCTCGACTCAACAACAGCGCCCGCGTACATGACATCGATCCGATCGCAGTGTGACGTAGCCAAATCGATGTCATGGGTGATAAACAAGACCGACAGTCCGAACTCGTCTCGCAGACCACCGAGCAGAGCCATAACCTCGGCCTGGATGCTGACGTCGAGCGCTGTGGTGGGCTCATCGGCGAGCAGCAAGGTTGCCCCTGAGCCCACGGCGCTCGCAATCATGACGCGCTGCAGCATGCCACCTGAAAACTCGTGGGGGTACTGCTGCAAACGATCTTCGGCTCGGGATACGCCGACGATTCCAAGAAGTCGCGTGGCTTCCTCTACGGCTGAAGCACGAGCGAGATCGCGACCGGCGCGTAGTCCGTCGATCAAGAAATCGCCGATCGTCCGCATCGGGTTGATCGAGGCCCGCGGGTCTTGGAAGACCATTGCCACTTTCGTCTGCCGAAACCGCATCAGCTCCGCATTGCTCATCGCGAAGATGGAGCTGCCTTCAAAGAGGACGTCGCCGGAGACCTTCGCCCGATCCGGGAGAAGACGCAGGATCGATCTGGCTGTGACTGACTTCCCGGATCCGGATTCGCCAACCAATGCAACGGAACTCCCGGTATCAACCCGTAAATCCACTCCATCCACAAGTAGGTGGTCCCCACTACTGGAAGGAATCGAGATGGTGAGTCCACTGATTTCAAGAAGCGCCGTCACTTGAGTTCCGATCCCTCGTCAAGGCGATTGCCGAGTAGCGTGAACGCCCCGACGATCGCGACGATGCACCCGGCAGCCGCGATAACTCCGGTGTAATTCCCTTGAGCAATGCTGGTCGTGTCACCAACCATGATCCCCCAGTCGGGCGCGGGCGGGATGATGCCGATGCCAATGAATGAGAGGGCCGCGAGATCGATCAGCGCGAATCCGAACGCGATTGTCGCTTGGGCGATTATGAACCGCGAAATGTTCGGGAGCAGGTGCCTAAACATGATTGCCGCAGTCGACAGACCTTGGACTTCGCACGCGAGAATGTAGGCCTTGTTTCGCTCTCGTAGCGCCATAGTCCGCGTAAGGCGAGTCGTATAGGGGATGTACGCGATTGAAATAGCCACGATCGCAGCGGGAAGACCTCGCCCGACGACCAGTACCAAGAGTGCGGCGATGAGCACCGTCGGGAATGCGAAAATCAAGTCGAGTGCCCGACCAATTGCCGTATCGATGACGCCGCCGCGCCATGCTGATGCAAGTGCGATCGGGACACCAATGAGCAGTGCCAAGACCACGACGAGCAGCGGTCCCAATAGACTCGGTCGCGCTCCGTACATCAGGCGCGAGAGAATGTCGTTTCCGTCGACATCCGTACCAAGTGGATGCGTCACACTCGGTGGCTCAAACTGCTCTAGAATGCTGCCACCGGTAGGCAACTGTGGCGCCAACCACGGAGCGGCGATTGCCACGACCACAGCGGTCACGACCACTGCGATTGCTATCCAGCCAGCGACACCTAGCCGCAGCGCTCTTCTACGCGGCTTGCTCACTGGTTACCTGCGAGCGACATACGCGGGTCAAGCATCGCGTGGAGGATGTCCACGAGCACGCCCAGAGTCACCGTAACGATGACGATCAGCAAAGCGATTGCTTGGACAAGTGGAAAATCGCCAGCGTTAACACCAGCGAGCAGCAGCGTCCCGATTCCACCCAAGTTAAAGGCTCGCTCGACCACGACGGTCCCAGCAATGAGGGCGGGAATCTGCAGCGCGATCACCGCGAGTAGCGGGGGCAGTGAATTTCGAAACACGTGACGCCGGAATACATGATGTGACGGAATGCCACGCGCAACCTCTGTCGCCACGTGCGGCGAATCTATCTCCTCGCGCATGGCAGACCGTCCGACACGGGCCAGCAGCGCGGATGAGCCGATGGCAAGTGCAAAAGCTGGCAAGAGCAGGTGCGAGAAACGGTCCCACCCACCTGTGCCAGCCCCGACCGTAGGAAGCACCCCCAACGTCTTTCCGAAGATAATCGTTAGCAGCACCGCGAAGACGAATATCGGAATCGAGATCGCCAACGATGAGGCGAGCGCGACAATCGCATCTGGGGCGCCCCGGTGTCGAGCGGCCACGACAGCGGCACACAATCCGATAGCAACGATCATTGCCTCCGCCATGAGAATTAACGCGATAGAAATGGGTGCGGCCTGCCGCAAGAGGCTAGAGACCGGCGTTTGATACACGATCGAGTCGCCGAAGTCGCCACGAAACGCGTCCGTGAGCCAAAGCCAGTACTGCACCAAGAAAGGCTCGTTCAGGTGGTATTGGGCCTGCAACTGGGCCACACGCTCAGGGCTTGGCGTGCGATTGCCCAGCAGGGCTGCCAGAGGATCGCCCGAAGCCAGAGTGAGAACGCCAAAAATCACCACGCTGCTTACCAGCAGCAGGACGACGAGTCCGATTAACTGCCGCGTGACATACCGCTTCAACGCGCGGATCCAAACTCGCCGGCCGACATAGGTAGACAATTAACTGGCAAAGTGTTAGAAATGTAAACCAATGCGGTCCCCGGAGCAACATGGGTTCGCGAAAACCCCAAACATTGAGGAGGGTGGAGAAATGCGTCGAGTCATACTCATTGCACTATTGGCCATCATGGCGGTTGCGCTCACAGCATGTGGGTCGGGAACCAAAGAAGTCACGTCCGCGACTAACAACGCAAAGGTATTCACCACAGGAACTCCAACAAAGGAAATTCCTAGCGTCAAGTGGTACACGTTCTATCGAGGAGTACTGGGACTCGTTGCTGCGACATGGGTCGACTACCCGGAACTCATGGTGAACGCAAACCTTTGCGAGTCCATCGTGCGCGCACAGCCGGATTACTCCATCGTCCCCGGACTCGCAAACTTCGTGGTGAGCGATGACTACAAGACGTATACGTACACGCTTCGTGACGGTGCTGCTTTCTGGAACGGCGCCCCCGTAACGGCCCAGGATGTTTTGTTCTCCATCAAGGCAAACACAACGCCTCCATTTGGTGGCGCAAACTTCCAGATCGCCGATGAGATTGCCTCCATGAACGCCGTCGATGACAAGACCGTCAAAATTGAGTTGAAGTTCTCCGACATCAATTTCAATGGCCTCCTGGCCGGCACCTCGGGCAAGATCTACGAGAAGAAGCAGGCAAAGACCGCCGGGGACAAATGGGGTAGCCCGGGCGTCGGTGTTGAATGCACTGGCCCATACAAGCTTGGCGAGTGGGATCCGGCGACGTCGCTGACAATCACGCGCAACGATACCTACTGGGGCCCGGACTTCAAGCCCCTCGCCAAAGAGGTCGTCTTCACCTGGCCGCAGGAGCCAACTATGGTCAAGACGGCGTTTGAGACGGGCGAACTAACCGGCGGATGGAATGTGCCACCCTCGGTCATCGCGCCGCTTCAGTCGTCTGGCTCAGGCCAGATGTTCGTTGGTGCTAGCGACACGGCCGTACAGATGTACGCACTAATCGTCGCCGACGTGAAGAAGGGCAATCTCGCAGACCCCCGTATGCGTCAGGCAATCTCGCTCCTGATCGATCGAAATGCAGTTGCTTCGAAGATCTACAATGGCGCGGCT
>SHUZ01000153.1 GCA_009694415.1 Acidimicrobiia bacterium | reverse complement strand
CGATAGATACGACGGCACCGGTTGCTGCTTTTTCACCGATCCCAACACTGAGTCAGTCAACGACAGGGGCCGCGGTACGAGTCGTGGCCGTAGACACCGCCGCGGTCGGCGAAGTGGCTAATGGCGTTCGCGGTTTTGATATTGATGTATCGGATAGTGGAGGCGAGTGGTGGCCGTGGATCGTTCGGGGTATCCCGACCGCCGCGTCCGGTCCCGAAGTGAGTAGTAGTGCCACCCTCTTCGGGCTTCCCGGTCGCTCATACGCACTTCGTGTTCGTGCGGTGGATGTTGCTGGAAACATTGGTAATTGGAGCGCGTCGGTTGGTGTTGCGTTCGCACTCGCCGCGACGCCCGCGCAGCCCTTCGCGTCGGCCTACGCTGTCGAATCTCACGGTCACATAAGTGCGCTGTCGAGTCCGACCACCTCGCAGCTTTCCTGGTCGGGTGACATGGCGCGTGGGCTTGCCGTCGTTCCCGGTGGCGGCTGGATTGCTGACGCTTGGGGAGGCGTGCACCAGTTCGGCACTGCTCCGCCGGTTTCAGGGAGTTCGTATTGGAGAGGATGGGACATCGTGCGTGGAATCGCGATGAATCCAGATGGTTCTAATTCCGGTTACGTTCTCGACGGCTTTGGTGGCCTACATCCGGTGGGCGGCGCGAACCCCGGAGTGAGTGCTGGCTATTGGCCAGGTTGGGACATTGCTCGCGCAGTTGTTCTATCTAGCAGTTCCACCAAGGCCGTTCCCGCCGGTTACATCTTGGACGGATACGGAGGAGTACATCCCTTCGGCTCCGCGCCTGCGGTCGTGGTGAGTGGGTATTGGCCAGGGTGGGACATTGTTAGGGGATTCGCTCTCGATCCGGGAGGTCCGGGAGGGTACGTAATGGATGGATGGGGTGGACTGCATAGGTTTGGCGGCGCGCCAACCGCTACCGGTGGCCCGTACTGGCGCGGTTGGGACATTGCTCGCGGTGTTGCGATGGTCAAGAACCCATCGCGTGGCGGGTATGTGCTCGATGGCTTTGGTGGGGTGCACCCATTCGGCGGTGCCCCGGCGGTTGTGGCCACGCGCTACTGGGGAACCGATGTAGCTCGCGAGATCGCGATTGCTCCGTAGAGTTACCGAAGTTTTGAACGACCGCTACCATGAGTTGCGTTGCGGCCAGCGTCTTGCCACCGCGGAGCGGATGAGAACACCAGATGGACATAGTGGTATGCGGCGCACAAGTGCCCTTCATGAGCGGCGGCGCAGAGTTGCACATGGACAACCTTGTGGCAGCGCTCAAAGATGCAGGACACCGAGCGGATTTAGTCAAGGTTCCCACTGCATGGGATCGCGAGCGTCTTTTTGATAGTGCGCTTGCCTGGAGGTTGTTGCCGATCGATGCTGATTTGGTAATCGCTACCAACTTCCCCTCATATTTCGTTCAGCATCCAAGAAAGGTCGTCTGGCTCTTTCACCAACATCGCCCTGCTTACGATCTCGTGGATACGAATTGGTCCGACTTTGGTAGCGACGATGCATCTCTCGAAGCGCAGCGGTTGCTCGTAGATTGGGACACCATCGCACTAGAAGAAGCACGGCAAGTTTTCACTACTTCAAAACTCGTCGCTTCGCGGCTTGAACGGTTCAACGGCATGGCATCAGAACCGCTTTATCACCCGCCTCCCTTGTTTGACCGCCTGCACGAGGGGCCTTTCGGTGACTACGTGTTTTGTGCGACTCGCCTCGAAGGAAACAAGCGTCCGTTGCTGCTTGTGGATGCAATGCGCTACGTAGGGTCGCCGGTCAAAATGGTTCTGGCTGGAAAGGGCCACCTAGATGGCGAGTTGCGAGCACGAATCGTGAATCGGGAACTCGAAGATCGAGTTTCAATGCCGGGTTTTGTTTCAGACGATGACCTAGTTGAACTATTCGCCGGCGCTCTGGCTGTCGTTTACGCGCCCATTGAAGAGGATTATGGCTACGTCACGCTCCAGGCCTTTCGGGCGGGTAAGCCAGTGATCACAACGGAAGACTCTGGCGGCGTGCTCGAATGGGTTGAAGATGGCGTCACCGGTTTGGTCACCGAAAACTCACCCGAAGCATTAGGAGCAGCGATCGAAAGTCTCGCGAGCAACAAGGAATTGGCGCGTCGGATGGGAGCGGAAGCGCGTGACCGTGTAGCAAGTCTTTCATGGGGACCCGTAGTCGACAAGCTTGTCGCTCGATGAACGCGGCGCCGGTTCACGTTCCCGCCATCGAGATTATTGCCGATGGTCCGATCCCGGATGTTCTTGCGCGGCTCCTGCGCGTTTGCGCGAAGTGGTGTCTCGTGCGCGCTCGCGATCCACGTCTTGGGCGACCCGATGCAACAGTTGCGGTGGCGCGCTCGCGGATGCAGGTCACGACGGTACTGGAGGGTTCTGATGCACCCTGCGCGATCTGGGTAGTTGGCGAAGAATTCAACGTGCAGGAAGTAGAGCGCGAATTCGCGCTACCCACGCTGGCCCGGGTACTGCTGTTCGAGTTGGGGACAGGAGCACAAATAGTCGGGCAGCGTGCTTTAGGCGTTTCACCTAGAGAGCGATTTCTTGGCGATCATGCGTGTGTTCCGCCGTTCATCCGGGCCCGTTGGCGCCGTCGCCTGGGATTAGACGAGAACTTCACGATCCGTGTCGGTGTACCCGATGGCTCGACAACCCCCGACGAGGCCTTGGTCGCGTCTCTCGCGGTCGCCGCAGCAGCCGTGGTTCGCGGCGAATGGCTACCGGTTGCTCTTATGCTTGGTACACCTGTGGTTACCGACAAGGCATCAGTCGATGCGCTCGGTATACCTGCTGAGGGAGTTTGTGTTGTGGCTGACGAAGTATCCGCGGATGAAGCATTGATTGCCCTTATCGAGAGTCCCGAACGCGTTGCAGCCCTTAGTCGGGCGGCTTCCCGATTCGCGCGGGAACATCTCGACCTTGGTTACGCAGCAAGAAACTTGATGCACCGTCTTGGACTAGCGCGACCAGGATTGGACGTCAGACCTTGGCACGAAACGGGGCTGGCGAACGCGTTGGATGCCATGAATGCGCCGTGCCCGGCCCTGATTAGAGAACGCGCGTTGGCTCTTTCAGCGCCGCTGTTCGGGAGTTACTGATGCCAGGGCATCGAGATCTCGAACACTACTCAATCGAATTTGTTGCAGATGAGATTTCGGAAGACAGTGGCGAGGTCGACATATCTCCAAAGATCAAGCCGCCCTCGCTTTTTCGTCGCGGCGGGGACAACCTGCGGCGTACTTTTCGCAGGAGTTATCTAGTTCAGCTGAAAACCCGCGTAGTCAATCGCCTACTTGCACCGCTTGTTGTTCGTGTCGCGCGAACGGTCGCAGCTCGAGATCTCGATCCGCTTGACGATCTCGTTGGAGATGTGAAGGCTTTACGTGCTCAAGTTGATTCGCTGTGGCCATCGGTGGCTCAAGTGAAGCGTTCAGGACGTGAGGCCAAGAGGGTCGCGAACCGCAACGAGCAAGTTCTCGAAACGGTTGGGTCTCTGGAGCTAAACCAGGAACTATTCAAGGCCGAGCTAGCGAGCGTTCACTCCGTAATCGAAGGATTTGGCCGAGCGATCTCGCCGGGAGAGGGAATTGCAGGTGCGCCCCGTCAATTCGCTGAACTTCGTCAACAACTAAATGCATTGGATCGCCGCGTGCGTCTGGCGCCGATTTCCGGTGGGACCGATCAGCCGGTGCCAGAAGTGGGCCTAGATGTTGCACAGCCGCGCACATTCCAACCGGGCCAGTTCGACTACGTCGGCTTCGAACACAGATTTCGAGGCGACTCGGAAGAGATCGGGCGCCGAACACTTGAAAGGTACCCAGAACTGCGCCGCGGTAGAGGGCCAGTACTCGACGTTGGATGTGGTCGAGGAGAGGTATTGGCAGGTCTCGCCAAACACGGCATTGATGTCGCCGGTGTCGATATAGACCCGGGCATGGTTGCCGAAGCCTGTGAACTTGGTGTCGACGCGCACATCGACGACGCGATCAAATTCCTCGCTTCTGTCCCGGAGGGAACCTACGAAACGATTACTGCGATTCAAGTCGTCGAGCATCTAGAACTCGAGTACCTCGTGACGTTTTTGGGTCTCGTGTGTACTCGGCTGAAGCCCGGCGGCCTGTTTATCGCCGAGACGCCAAACCCGACTTCGCTAATCGTGCTTTCGCGCTCGTACATTCTTGATCCGACGCACGTTTGGCCCCTACATCCGTCCCTCATGACGTTTCTATGTGAGCGCGCTGGATTCTTGTCGGTTGAGGAGAGGTTCTTTTCGCCGGCCGAAGAAATGTACCTAGAGTTGCTAGAAGAAACTCCCGAATCCCCAGAGATGATTACAACAATCAATCGATCTCTGTCACAACTGAACAACGTCCTCTTCGGACCGCAGGATTACGCAGTTGTTGCTACTCGGGAGTGACGATTCCCGCTTGCAGCGGTCTAAAGCGTTCTGATCCAAAATGAACCGCCATGGCGCTCTACGCCTTTAAAATGCCGGTCGGTCCACATTCCGTTGAGGCGTGCGCTCAACTCATTGTCGTGACTTACGAAATGGTTCGGCAGGACCACTTCGAAGCGGGATCCCTCGGCAAGTAGGTATGCGGCAAGGAGATATTGCTCTGAGTACGCGCGGTCCAACCATTCTTTCGGGTAGTCGTCGGGAAGGGTGATGTCGTGAAACTCAACCAATACACCAGGGGCTAGTCGAGGTAAAACGTCTAGAAACATCACCGTGGCATCAGAGTTCTGCAGGCATCGGTGAGAGTTGTCGATGAAGAGGATGTCGCCCGCGCCAAGCCGGTCGAATGTCTCTAGTTTGACGGTCTCCGCTTGATCGCGAATGACTTCGTCGCAGAGGGCGTCGACGCTCGCTCGAGGTTCAGGGTCGATCGAAACGATTCGCGTACCCGTGGCATGGTCGGCGATTGCTCGGCGCGCGAATCTCGTCGAGTTTCCAGAACCTACCTCCATGTAAATGGCCGGGTTTGTGGCGGCGATGAACGAATAAAGCGCGGCTGAATCGAGACCGGGCAACCAGCCATTCACCCAACATGGTTCGGCTGGCGAACTCTCGTGCACCGGTATCTCTAGAAAGAAGTCGCGTTGCTCCAATATCAAATCCAATTGCGCGCGATAGGTATCGCGTCCTCGCTCGAGAATTTTTGTGAGTTGTGGGTGCGATGGGCGCGTGCCGCCCCAGCGAACCTGTGGGGTGAATGGATAGTCAAGTTTGATACTTCGCTGCCCATCCAGGTGCGCGTGTTCCAAAGAGGTTCCTTCTGGACCGGCACTTACTGGTGCGGGCGCGCCTGAGCTTCTTTCGCGTAGGCCTCTAAGGAATCGCGTCATCGTCACTCCGGAGCGGTCAAGCGCTCTACGGCGCGATCAGGATTTGGGTTCCCGCCATCATGCCAACTCCGCGCGGTGTATGACGGTATCCGTCCAGGCGCTAGTTCGTTCGGTAACCGGCTCGATTGTCGTTGAATCGTTTCCGATGTCAATCAACCACGCGTCGCCGTAGCGCACGGCTACGGCTCCTCTAGCCACCGCCCCATCGACTTTGAGTTGGGCTTCAGCTTGCGATAGTTGTGGCCAATTCAAAAAGTTCCCTAGGTGCAGGATTACATAGCGGATATCAAGCGCATGCGCGAGGTCCCACGCTTCGTTTGATGGGAACGTGTTCAGAATAGCGGCGTCTTCTGGATAACTAGCAGGCCAGTAGCCGGAGTAACCGTTGAATCTCGGGTTCCAATCGAT
>SHUZ01000011.1 GCA_009694415.1 Acidimicrobiia bacterium | reverse complement strand
CGGCGCGTGCGCTCCGTTGGTGAACTCATCAACAATCAAGTGCGCGTTGGATTGTCTCGCATGGAGCGCGTTGTTCGTGAGCGCATGACTACCCAAGACCACGAAGCGATCACTCCGCAAACCCTCATCAACATCCGTCCTGTCGTCGCTGCGATTAAAGAGTTCTTCGGATCATCGCAGTTGAGTCAGTTCATGGACCAGACGAACCCGCTCGCCGGACTCACCCACAAGCGCCGTCTCTCAGCGCTTGGTCCCGGTGGTCTAAGCCGCGAACGCGCTGGCTTCGAAGTCCGTGACGTGCACCCGAGCCATTACGGCCGCATGTGCCCGATCGAGACACCAGAAGGTCCGAACATCGGCCTCATTGGTTACCTGGCCACGTTTGCGCGTATCAACAGGTTCGGATTCATCGAGACGCCATACCGCAAGGTCGTCAAGGGTGTCTCTACAGACGAGATTGAGTATCTAGCTGCAGATGACGAAGACCGCTATGTCATCGCCCAAGCGAACGCACACATCGATCTAACCGGTCGGTTCCTAGACGAAAAAGTATTGGTGCGTGCCGGACGCGGAGACTTGGCGTTCGTCGACCCTCATGAGGTCGACTACATGGATGTTTCGCCGAAGCAGATCGTCTCAATCGGCACGGGCTTGATTCCGTTCCTTGAGCACGACGATGCCAACCGAGCACTCATGGGTGCCAACATGCAGCGGCAAGCCGTTCCGGTATTGCGCCCTGAGGCGCCATACGTCGGCACCGGTGTCGAAGCTGCCGCAGCCCGCGATGCTGGCGATCTCTTGCTCGCAACAGGCGACGGCGTCGTAACGGAAGTCGGCGGCGACACGATAACGGTTGATTACGCAGATAGCGGCCGTCCGTTTGTGCATGCGCTTTCCAAGTTCCGACGTTCAAACCAAGGAACGTGCATCAACCAGAAGCCGGCTGTTTCTACCGGACAAGCGGTCGTTGCTGGCGACATTCTCGCCGACGGACCATCCACTCACCGAGGTGAACTTGCACTTGGCAAGAACCTTCTGGTCGCATTTATGCCGTGGAAGGGTCAGAACTTCGAAGACGCGATTGTGCTTTCACAGCGCCTCGTGCGAGACGATGTTCTCACGTCGATCCACATCGAAGAACACGAGATCGATGCTCGCGACACAAAGCTCGGCGCAGAAGAGATCACCCGTGAGATCCCGAATCTCTCTGAGGAGATCCTCAAGGACCTAGACGACCGCGGAATCATTCGCGTTGGTGCAGAGGTTGGCCCCGGTGACGTGCTCGTTGGCAAGGTAACGCCAAAGGGCGAGACCGAGTTGACCCCCGAGGAGCGCCTATTGCGTGCAATCTTCGGCGAGAAGGCTCGCGAAGTTCGTGACACGAGTCTCAAGGTGCCTCACGGCGAGACCGGCAAGGTTATCGACGTGCGAGTTAGAAGTCGTGATGACGGCGATGAACTCCCGCCAGGGGTCAATCAGTTGGTACGCGTGTACGTGGCGCAGAAGCGCAAGATTTCAGAGGGCGACAAGCTCGCTGGACGACACGGCAACAAGGGAGTGATCTCAAAGATCCTGCCGGTCGAAGACATGCCGCATCTTGCCGACGGTACGCCCGTAGACATTGTTCTTAACCCGCTAGGTGTGCCGAGTCGAATGAACGTTGGCCAGGTGCTCGAAAGTCACCTCGGTTACGCGGCTCGACACGGTTGGGAAGGCCAAGAAGAAGCCCCGGCCAACCTCAACAAGACCCGTCCAATCACCGAGCCAGCCGTCTGGGTAACAACACCAGTATTTGATGGCGCGCACTGGGACGAGCGTGAAGACGCCGGAGTTCACGGCACGATCCAAGACCTGTT
This sequence comes from Acidimicrobiia bacterium, assembly GCA_009694415.1. GTDB lineage: Bacteria > Actinomycetota > Acidimicrobiia > IMCC26256 > JAENVU01 > SHUZ01. Next base: position 29,707 of record SHUZ01000011.1, on the reverse strand, counting down.
CGCGAACTTGCATGCTGACGGTACAAACGACATGAAGTTGGTCAACACCGACGGTAAGGCGACGCTGTATGACGGTCGTACTGGCGAGGCTTTTGACAGTCCGGTAACCGTCGGCTTCATGTACATCTTGAAGTTGAACCACCTAGTCGATGACAAGATCCACGCGCGTTCTACAGGCCCATACTCAATGATCACTCAGCAACCACTCGGCGGTAAGGCGCAGTTCGGTGGCCAGCGATTCGGTGAGATGGAGGTTTGGGCCCTCGAGGCGTACGGCGCGAGTTATGCGCTGCAGGAAATCCTGACGATCAAGTCCGACGATGTGCTTGGTCGCGTCAAGGTTTACGAAGCAATCGTCAAGGGCGAAAACATTCCTGAGCCCGGAATACCCGAAAGTTTCAAGGTTCTAATTAAGGAGATGCAGGCTCTCTGTTTGAACGTCAAGGTGATCGACGAAGACGGCGCGGAGATTGTGATCCGCGAACTCGATGATGAAGCCTTCCGCACTACAGAGACTCTAGGGATCGACCTCTCCCGTCCAGAACGTGGAACGGACGAAGAGGACGAGGCCCGCCGCAACGCCACGTAATCAGTTCTGAAAGCACAAGTTCCGATACCAAGAAGAGGTAGTACGTGCTCGATGTAAACGACTCTGCCAGGCTCTCCATCTCACTAGCCACTGCGGAACAAATCCGCACGTGGTCAAACGGTGAGGTCAAGAAGCCAGAGACGATCAACTACCGCACGCTCAAGCCAGAAAAAGATGGCTTGTTCTGCGAAAAGATCTTTGGCCCTACCAAGGACTGGGAGTGCTACTGCGGCAAGTACAAGCGCGTCCGCTTCAAGGGGATCATGTGCGAGCGGTGTGGCGTTGAAGTCACGCGCTCCAAGGTGCGCCGCGAGCGCATGGGGCATATCGAACTTGCTGCTCCTGTAACTCACATCTGGTACTTCAAGGGTGTTCCAAGCCGACTCGGCTATCTCCTCGACATCGCCCCGAAGAGCCTTGAGAAGGTCATCTACTTCGCTGCGAATCTCATCACGTGGGTCGATGAGGAGAAGTTGCACACTGATCTCCCGTCGATTGAGACAGAGATCAAGGCGGAGATCGGCGACGAAGAAAACAGGCGTGATCTCGAGATCGAGAAGCTCTTCGCCGGTCATGAAGCAGAGGTAACAACGGCCGAAGAAGGCCGAGCCAAGAAGGCTGAACTCGACAAGCTGCGCAAGGCTAGCGAGCGCGAGGTAGAAGAAGTTCGTGAGAAGTATCAAGCCGACATCGACTTCTTGACGACTGTTTATAACGAGATTCGTACGATCAAGCCAAAGAAACTTATTGACGACGAGCGCGTGTGGCGCGAGGTCAAGTACCGCTGGAGTGAATACTTCGCTGGCGGTATGGGAGCAGAAGCAGTCAAGGACCTGATCAGTCGTCTCGACCTTGAGGCCGAAGAGGTTGAGCTCAAGGAAATCATCGCTACCGCCAAGGGCCAGCGTAAGGCGAAAGCCATCAAGCGCTTGAAAGTGATTTCGGCCTTCAACCGTTCTGGTGAAGACGGCCGTCCTGTTAACTCACCCATGGGAATGGTGCTCGACTCTGTACCGGTAATTCCACCCGACCTGCGCCCAATGGTGCAACTAGATGGTGGCCGATTTGCAACTTCAGATCTAAACGATCTCTACCGGCGCGTGATCAACCGCAACAACCGACTGAAGCGACTTCTTGACCTCGGGGCACCCGAGATCATCATCAACAACGAGAAGCGCATGCTGCAAGAGGCAGTAGACGCGTTATTCGACAACGGCCGTCGCGGGCGTCCTGTTACCGGTCCAGGAAACCGACCCTTGAAGAGTCTTTCCGACATGTTGAAGGGCAAGCAAGGTCGCTTCCGTCAAAACTTGCTTGGCAAGCGCGTCGACTACTCAGGCCGTTCGGTCATTGTTGTTGGACCGACGCTGAAGTTGCGGCAGTGCGGTTTGCCGAAGCAGATGGCCCTCGAGTTGTTCAAGCCGTTCGTTATGAAGCGGCTAGTCGATCTTGAGTTTGCTCAAAACATTAAGAGCGCCAAGCGGATGGTGGAACGCTCACGCCCGCAGGTATGGGATGTACTTGAGGACGTAATCAAGGAGCACCCTGTGTTCCTGAACCGCGCTCCGACTCTTCACCGACTCGGTATCCAAGCGTTCGAGCCCGTGTTGATTGAGGGCAAGGCCATTCAGATTCACCCGTTGGTCTGCGCTGCATTCAATGCGGACTTCGACGGAGACCAGATGGCGGTGCACTTGCCGCTTAGTTCTGAAGCCCAAGCCGAAGCGCGGTTGCTCATGCTTTCGGCGCACAACATCTTGTCTCCCGCGCATGGCCGCCCTGTCTCAGTACCTAGCCAGGACATGATCATTGGCGCGTTCTATCTAACGGAGGTAGTCGAAGGCGGACTCGGCGAAGGACGCGTATTTTCGACTATCGAAGAAGCGCGCATGGCGTACGAACTCGGTAACGAGTTGTCGATTCATGCTCTCATCAAGGTGCGCGTACCTACGGCAAGATTCCCCGTCGATGCGTTCCCTGTGCGCGATGCTGCGAATCCAGAATCTCCAGTGATACGTAGGGGCGGTGACAACGGTGACGGCTGGGTAATAGCTGAGACGTCACTCGGGCGTTTGCTGTTCAACGAGGCGTTCCCACCCGACTTCCCATTCAAGAATTGTGTTGCGAAGAAGGCGGCGTTGTCGGACATCGTCGGTGAACTCGTCGATGGCTACACGAAGTCCGAAGTTGCAGCGAGCCTCGACGCGTTGAAGGACCTCGGGTTCGATTACTCGACACGATCAGGTATAACCATTTCGATCTCCGACGTCCGCACGCCATCTGCAAAAGCGGAGATTCTTGCAAGGCATGAAGATGCCGCAGAAAAGGTCGAAGCGCAGTATTTCAAAGGCATCATCACTGACGACGAGCGACGCCAGAAAGAAATCGAAATCTGGACCGATGCTACAAATCAGGTCACAGAAGCGATGCAGAAAGAGCAGAGCGCGGAGCAGTTCAACCCCATCGAAATGATGGTGGGTTCGGGTGCTCGTGGCAACGTCATGCAGGTTCGACAGATTGCAGGCATGCGAGGCCTTGTAGCGAACCCTCGTGGAGAAATCATTCCGCGTCCGATCAAGAGCAACTTCCGTGAAGGGCTCTCCGTTCTTGAGTACTTCATCTCGACCCACGGCGCACGCAAGGGTCTTGCAGATACAGCTCTTAGAACCGCTGACTCTGGTTACCTAACGCGACGCCTTGTCGACGTAGCCCAAGAGTTGATTGTGCGCGATGAAGATTGCGGGTCTGTCAGAGGCATCTGGGTAGAAGGTGTCAGCGCCGAGCGCGAACACGTGCGTGCGATGGAAACCAACCTGCTCGGGCGTTGCTTGGCAGACGATGTCAAGCTCAAGGACGGCACTTCCGTAGTCCGCAACACCGAAGTTACCGAAGAAGTGCTAGCACAACTAACAACCGACGAAAACGTAACTCGGGTACGCGTCCGCTCCGTTCTCACTTGCGAATACCCGCGCAATGAATCGACTAGCGAAACAGCACCGGAACCTGTCGAAGAAGGCGCTCCAATCGAGAAGTACCGCGCTGGTGTGTGTACCAACTGTTACGGCACGATGCTCGCTACCGGAAAACTGGTCGATCAAGGCGAGGCGATTGGAATCATTGCCGCGCAATCGATCGGTGAGCCGGGGACGCAGTTAACGATGCGTACGTTCCACACAGGTGGAGTGGCCGGCGAAGACATCACCCACGGTCTCCCGCGCGTTGTAGAGCTCTTTGAAGCGCGCACACCGAAGGGCGCTGCGCTTCTTGCGGAGAGTTCTGGCGTGGTTCGCATTGGCGAGAACGAAAAGGGCGAACGGACATTGACCGTCGTCGGTGATGACGGCGCCGAAGAAATTCATGTTGTTTCTATTCGGACGCGGTTGGCGTTGGGAATCGACGATGGCGTGGAAGTGCTCGCCGGAGCCCAGTTGACTGGCGATGAAAAGAGTTCGCGTGATCCCAAAAAGGTCCTCGATATCGAAGGCATCCGAACGACGCAGCAGTACCTCGTAGATCAGGTTCAGCGTGTGTACCGGGAACAGGGCGTGTCGATTCATGACAAGCATGTTGAGGTCATTGTTCGCCAAATGTTGCGAAGGGTCGGCGTTTCGGATCCAGGTGACTCAACTTTCTTGCCCGGACAAAAAGCCGATGCTCGCTTGTTTGCCAACACAAATAAGCAACTCGTATCTGAAGGAAAGCGCCCCGCCGAAGGTCGTCCTGAACTGATGGGAATCACCAAGGCGTCGCTCGCGACTGAGTCGTGGTTGTCTGCGGCATCCTTCCAAGAGACGACCCGCGTACTTACCGAAGCTGCTATCGAGGGCAAGAACGACGGCCTTGAAGGTCTCAAGGAGAACGTGATTATCGGCAAGTTGATACCTGCCGGAACAGGAATGCCTGTCTATCGCGATGTAGCCACCGAGGCCCCTGATTACGAGCCGCTCGAGTTCTACTCAAGCGATTATGACGATGTCATGGACCTCGCTGAGCGCCTGCGCGCTAGCCATGACTTGCAGGCCGCGGCCAATGAGGCGAGCCGCTCATCGTTGCAGGCGACGCCTGGAAATGACGCAGAAATGGCTGCCGAGGCTGATGCTGCGGCCGTTTTAGAAACCGCCAAAGAAGGCACCGAATCGACGGTTCCAAACACAAAAATAGAAGTGGCGGAGCCGACGGTTCCGAATACGGTCCCTGAAGAAATTCCGGAGTCCGCTACTGGAGAGTAATAAGCGTTATCGGTCCAGGTTGATATTTACCTGCCTCAGCGCGTAGCATCCTCGGGTTCCGCGCATTTGCGCGAGCCCTCAAGCCTCGGACATATCCGAGCGCTTTACACCCGCATCGCATCTTTTCAAACGGGAGCATTGTGCCCACGATTGCCCAGTTGGTCCGCAAGGGTCGACAGTCCAAGATAGAAAAGTCCAAGACACCAGCTCTTAAGAGTTCGCCACAGCGTCGTGGCGTCTGCACCCGCGTGTTCACGACTACTCCTAAGAAGCCAAACTCGGCCCTGCGCAAGGTTGCACGTGTCCGCTTGTCGACCGGCGTTGAGGTCACCGCGTATATCCCGGGTGAAGGGCACAACCTCCAAGAGCACTCGATCGTTTTGGTGCGCGGCGGCAGGGTAAAGGATCTTCCTGGTGTGAGGTACAAAATAGTTCGCGGTGCACTCGATGCATCTGGCGTTCAAAATCGCAAACAAGCACGCAGCCGCTATGGCGCGAAGAAGGGTTAGTAATGCCAAGAAAGGGTCCCGCAGCGCGTCGCGAACTAATTCCCGACCCCGTGCATCGTTCAGTTGTTGTGACGCAGCTTGTCAACAAGGTTCTTATTGCGGGCAAGCGTTCTGTCGCAGAGAAAATTGTTTATGACGCGCTTGAGGAGATTGAGCGTAAGACGGGCGGCGACCCTATTCCTACGCTGAAGCGCGCTGTCGAAAATGTTCGGCCCGCGCTTGAAGTACGTAGCCGTAGGGTCGGTGGCGCTACCTACCAAGTTCCCGTCGAGGTTCGTCCTCGACGCGCAACCACGCTCGCGGTCCGGTGGCTGGTCGGTTACTCACGCCAACGTCGAGAGAAATCAATGGCCGCGCGCCTTGCTGCCGAGTTGCTCGATGCAAGCAATGGATTGGGCGCAGCTATCAAGCGCAAAGACGACCTACAGAAGATGGCCGAGTCCAACAAGGCCTTCGCGCACTACCGCTGGTAGGTCGGGCTTCCATGGCGAAAGAAGCTGCGGCAAGTCGCGAGTTCCCGTTGGAGCGCACGCGCAACATCGGGATTATGGCGCACATCGATGCCGGGAAAACCACCACGACGGAGCGCATTCTCTATTACACCGGGCGTACCTACAAGATCGGTGAGGTCCACGAAGGCGCGGCGGTAATGGACTGGATGGTGCAAGAGCAGGAGCGCGGCATCACGATCACCAGCGCTGCCACCACTTGTCAGTGGCGCGACTGTTGGATCAACATCATCGACACACCCGGCCACGTTGACTTCACGGTAGAAGTGGAACGATCGCTGCGGGTACTTGATGGCGCAGTAGCGGTTTTCGATGCGGTTGCAGGCGTAGAGCCTCAGACGGAAACCGTTTGGCGTCAAGCCAACAAGTACGACGTTCCCCGCATGTGCTTTGTCAACAAAATGGATCGCATTGGCGCCGACTTCTTTCGGTGCGTAGACATGATCAAAGACCGTCTCGATGCCGAAGTGGCGCTGGTTCAGTTGCCGATTGGTGCAGAAAGCGACTTCAAGGGCGTGATCGATCTCATGATCATGAAGGCGCTCGTCTGGGAAGACGGCATGGGCGAAGAGTACGAGACGATTGAGATACCCGACTCGATGTTGGCCGAAGCCGAAAAGTACAGGGCTGCGCTTCTGGACGTTGTGAGCGCCCACGACGAAACTGTGCTCGAAAAGTTCGTAGCCGAAGAAGAGATCACCAACGAAGACCTGCGCCGAGGTCTCAGGCATGCAACGATTACAGCAGGGGTAGTGCCGATCCTTTGTGGCACGGCATTCAAGAACAAAGGTGTTCAGCCTCTACTGGACGCTGTAATCGACTACCTCCCTAGCCCCTTGGATGTGACCTCGATCGTCGGCACCGACGTGAAGGGCGAAGTCCCTCTTGAACGTAAGGCCGACGACTCTGAGCCGTTCGCCGCACTCGCATTCAAGATCATGAGCGACCCATTTGTAGGGAAACTCACTTACTTCCGTGTGTACTCGGGATCCATCACAACGGGTTCGTCGGTCCTGAACGCGACCAAAGATCGTAAAGAGCGAGTAGGGCGCATCCTCCAGATGCACGCGAACCATCGCGAAGACAAAGACGCCGTATTTGCAGGCGACATAGTCGCTGCTGTCGGCCTGAAGAACACGACGACCGGTGACACGCTGTGTGCTCCCGAGAAGCCCATCGTGCTCGAACGGATGGAGTTCCCCGAGCCGGTTATCTCGGTAGCCATCGAACCCAAGACAAAGTCCGACCAAGACAGGCTTGGCAAGGCGCTTAGCGCGCTATCCGAAGAAGACCCGACCTTCCAGGTTCGCAGCGACGAAGAGACCGGCCAAACGATCATCGCTGGAATGGGTGAACTGCATCTCGAGATATTGGTAGACCGCATGATGCGAGAGTTCTCTGTAGAGGCCAACGTAGGGAAGCCGCAGGTCGCGTACAGGGAGACCATCACCGAGAAAGTCGAAAAGGTCGAGGAGCGCTATATCCGCCAGACCGGTGGACGTGGCCAATATGGCCACGTTGTCATCACAGTGGAGCCAACCGGTCCCGGTGGCGGCTATGAGTTCATAGACAAGATCAAGGGCGGACTTATCCCACGTGAGTACATCCCTGCCGTAGACGCCGGCATCCAGGAGGCCCTAGAGGGTGGCGTTATGGCCGGATATCCGATGGTGGATGTTCGAGTACTCCTTACTTTTGGCTCCTATCACGATGTTGACTCGTCGGAAATGGCCTTCAAGATCGCTGGGTCCATGGCGGTAAAGAAGGCGACCCGCCTGGCCAAGCCAGCCCTACTAGAGCCCATAATGCGAGTAGAAGTAGTCACTCCTGAGGATTACATGGGCGATGTGATTGGCGATCTGAACTCGAGGCGGGGCCAGGTTGAGGGCATGGAACAGCGGGGCACATCACATGTTGTGAACTCCAAAGTGCCACTGGCCGAAATGTTCGGCTATGTTGGCGACCTGCGTTCGCGCACCCAGGGCCGCGCGACGTACACAATGCAGTTCGATTCCTACCACCAGGTTCCGGAGTCAATAGCTGCAGAGATAATCGCACGGGTCCGCGGCGAATAGCGCCTCGGATTCACCATCTAACAAGGAGCACGGTCGAGCAATGGCGAAGGCGAAGTTTGAACGCAACAAGCCCCACCTCAATATCGGAACGATGGGCCACATCGACCACGGGAAGACGACGCTCACAGCAGCGATCACCCGTGTGTTGGCAGAGAACAACCCGAACGTAACGGCAACAGCGTTCGACCAGATCGACAAGGCGCCAGAAGAGAAGGCGCGAGGCATAACGATCAACATCGCGCACGTCGAGTACGAGACGGAGAACCGTCACTACGCGCACGTAGACATGCCTGGTCACGCCGACTACATCAAGAACATGATCACAGGCGCAGCCCAGGTAGACGGAGCGATCCTTGTGGTTGCTGCAACTGACGGCCCAATGCCACAGACGCGTGAGCACGTGCTGCTTGCCCGCCAAGTTGGTGTGCCGTCGATTGTTGTAGCTCTCAACAAGTGCGACTCCGTAGAAGACGAAGAACTTCTAGAGCTAGTCGAGATGGAAGTTCGTGAACTGCTCACGCAGTATGAGTACCCAGGCGACGACACGCCGATCGTGCGCATTTCAGCGCTCAAGGCTCTAGACGGCGACGCGGAGGCAGCCAAGGGAATTACTGAGCTCATGGAGGCTTGTGACACATTTGTCACTGAGCCGATCAGGGAACTCGACAAGCCCTTCCTCATGCCTATTGAAGACGTGTTCACCATTACTGGTCGTGGCACTGTCGTTACAGGCAAGGTCGAACAAGGCATTGTCCACACGGGCGACGAGATCGAGATCATCGGCCTCCGCGATACACAGAAGACGACCTGTACCGGTGTCGAGATGTTCCGCAAGATCCTCGACGAAGGTCAGGCCGGAGACAACATTGGTGCTTTGCTCCGAGGCACAAAGAAGGAAGAGGTTGAGCGAGGTCAGGTGCTTGCTAAGCCCGGCTCGATCACACCCCACACCGACTTCACAGCCCAGGTTTATATCCTCACCAAGGACGAGGGCGGGCGACACACGCCGTTCTTCTCTAACTACCACCCACAGTTCTATTTCCGTACTACCGACGTCACCGGCACGATCAATTTGCCAGAAGGCATCGAGATGATCATGCCCGGTGACAACACGGAGATGACTGTCCAGCTCCAGAAGCCCATAGCGATGGAAGACGGACTTCGGTTCGCCATTCGTGAAGGCGGCCGCACGGTCGGTGCTGGCCGTGTTGTGAAGATCATCAAGTAGATGGCAGACGCCAAGGGCCAGAGGATCCGTATTCGGCTTAAGGCCTACGATCACGAGATTATTGACCAGTCTACGAAAAAGATTGTAGAGACGGTTGTTCGCACCGGAGCACGTGTTCGGGGGCCGATTCCCCTGCCTACAGAGATCCACCGCTACTGCGTTGTACGTGGACCTCATGTCGACAAGGACTCCCGTGAACACTTCGAGATGCGGATTCACAAGCGCCTTTTGGACATTGTGGAACCAGCAACCAAGACAGTCGAGTCTCTCCAAAGGCTAGATCTGCCTGCAGGAGTAGATATCGAGATCAAGATTCAAGGCAACTAAAGGCCGGCCCCGGCTGGCTAGAACGCGGTTGGCGCGAGTAGCGTTCCGAGTTCATTCAACTGACGTCCGTAAAGGCCCCGGCGCCACTCGTTCGGGGAACCAAACGGCACGACTTAGACACGCTCCGCGGGATACATCCTGCGGAGCGTTCACGTGAGCGGATTACCCGACTGGGGTTTTTCGTAAAGCTTCCCGAGTCACTCGGGACTAGATGAAAGAGTTTTGATGAGTTCGAAGGGCATCTTGGGGCGCAAGCTCGGCATGACCCAAGTCTGGGACGCGGAGAACCGGGTTATTCCGGTGACTGTGATCCAGGCTGGTCCTTGTCGCGTGGTGCAACTCAAGACGCCGGAACGCGATGGTTACTCCGCGGTCCAGCTCGCATTCGGAGAGACGAAGGAGACGCGCCTCAACCGCCCGGAACTCGGTCATCTCAAAGCCGCCGACGCGCCTCCGAGTAAGTATCTCGTCGAATTGCGGGTCGAAGACATCTCGCAGTTTGCGGTCGGCCAGATTGTGAAGGCCGATATTTTCAGTACCGGTGACCGCATCGATGTATCAGGAGTCTCGAAGGGTAAGGGCTTCGCTGGCGTAATGAAGCGTCACAACTTCAAGGGTCAAGGTGCATCTCACGGTACCCACAAGAAACACCGCGCTCCTGGTTCAATCGGTGCATGCGCGACACCAGCTCGCGTGTTCAAGGGCATGAAGATGGCTGGGCAGATGGGTAATAAGCGCACGACGACTTTGAATCTTGTTGTGGTCGAAGGCGACGCCGAGCGAGACCTGATCCTCGTACGGGGCTCTGTCCCGGGGCCTAACGGCGGTGTCTTATTTATTCGAGACGCCATAAAAGCGAGCGCCAAGTGACCGCAATCATGAAGCGCACCCCCGCCGGAGCCGATGTAGGAACGGTCGACGTACCGGCAGACGTATTCGGCATCGTTCCGAATATGGCAGTGATGCACCAAGTTGTTACCGCTCAGTTAGCGGCCGCTCGTGCGGGTACTCACAGCACCAAGACTCGCGCCGAGGTCCGCGGTGGCGGTGCGAAGCCGTGGCGGCAGAAGGGCACCGGTCGCGCTCGTCAGGGTTCGATTCGCGCTCCGCACTGGCGCGGCGGTGGAATTGCGCACGGTCCTAAGCCGCGTGATTACTCACAGCGCACGCCTAAGAAGATGAAGCGTTTGGCTGTCGTGTCTGCTTTGTCAGACCGCGCGAACGACTCGAAGATCGTTGTTGTTGATCAGTGGGAGTTCGAGACGCCCAGGACGAAAGACGCCATTCGCGTACTCGAGTCGCTCGGATTTCGTTCCACAGGCCAACGCCCAGACCGTGTGCTTCTCGTTCTGGATCGAGAGGACGAAGTTGCATGGCGCTCGTTCAGGAACCTCGGCGAGCGCGTACAGATCATTCTTCCTGAGGAACTCAACGCGTACGACATACTTGTTAATGACTGGATCGTCTTTACTGCCGCGACACTCGAAGTCACGGTTTCGCGCCTCTCCAAAGACAGCTTGCAGGACACGCAATGACGGCAGCGCGTGAAGTGATCATTCGCCCGATTGTCTCAGAGAAGTCTTATTCAGGGCTTGATTCAAACGTGTACACGTTTGAAGTCGCAGACAGCGCCAACAAGATTCAAATCAAACAGGCCGTCGAAGAGATCTTCGGTGTACACGTCATCAATGTCAACACGCTCAATAGGCGGGGGAAACGCAAACGCAATCGCCGCACTGGAACCTGGGGTAAGCGCTCAGACCAGAAGCGGGCGATTGTGTCACTCGCCGAGGGCGACAAGATAGAAATGTTCGGGGGCTGACGATGGCGATTCGCAAGCGCAAGCCAACCAGCCCAGGCCGACGGTTTCAGACGTCTTCCGACTTTTCTGAGATCACCAAGGATCATCCCGAACGCTCTCTTCTAAAGCCGAAGCCACGCACTGGAGGGCGTAACTCATACGGACGTATGACAGCGCGCCATCGCGGTGGAGGACACAAGCGGCAATACCGGATCATCGATTTTCGCCGTAACAAAGATGGTGTACCAGCCAAGGTTGCAGCTATCGAGTACGACCCGAACCGCAACTCGCGAATCGCACTCTTGCACTACAGAGATGGCGAAAAGCGATACATACTCGCTCCGTCGGGCGTTCAGGTTGGTGACATGCTGCAGAGCGGTCACGGCGCCGAGATACGTCCGGGTAATGCTCTTCCGCTTCGTTACATCCCCGTGGGAACAGTGGTGCACAACGTAGAACTGAAGCCGGGTGGGGGTGGCAAGATGGGTAGAGGTGCCGGAGCAGCGATTCAACTCGTTGCCAAGGAAGGCCTCTACGCCACACTTCGCCTGCCGTCTACCGAGATGCGTCGGGTCGCGATCGATTGCTGCGCGACTGTCGGGTCTGTCGGTAACGCTGAGGCCGCCCTGATCTCAATTGGCAAGGCAGGTCGTAATCGGTGGAAGGGCAAACGCCCGCATGTGCGTGGTGTAGCCATGAACCCCGTTGACCACCCTCTCGGTGGTGGCGAGGGCAAGAGCTCCGGTGGCCGTCATCCGGTGTCTCCATGGGGTAAGCCCGAGGGGCGCACCCGTAAGAAACGTAAGTCGTCGAATTCCATGATCGTTCGCCGCCGTCGCACGCGCGGCAGCCGGAGGTAGGTGCTGTGCCGAGGAGCCTAAAAAAAGGACCATTCGTTGATGAGCACCTACGGGTGAAGGTCGCGAAGATGAACGAAGCAGGCGACCGTAAGGTCATAAAGACTTGGTCGCGCCGATCGACAGTGACACCTGACATGGTCGGGCACACGATCGCGGTTCATGACGGTCGCAAGCATCTTCCGGTTTACATCACCGAAGCAATGGTCGGGCACAAGCTCGGCGAGTTCGCGCCGACGCGGACCTTTCGTTTTCACGCAGGCCAGGAACGGAAAGGTCACTGATGGGTGTCGACGGAACGCGTGCCACCCTTCGCTACTCGGGATCAGGTCCAAGAAAAGTTCGTCAAGTTCTTGGGCTAATCCGCGGACTAGATGTGAGCGATGCTCGCGAAGTGTTGCGCTTCTGTGAGCGCGGTGCCGCCGATGAGATCGGAAAACTTCTCGACTCGGCAGTGGCGAATGCAGAGCACAACGATCACGTCCCAAGCGATGAATTATTTGTTTCTGCTGCATGGGCAAATGAAGGTCCGACGGCGAAACGATTTCGTCCACGCGCTCGTGGCCGAGGCACCCAGATCCTTAAGCGCACCAGCCATGTGACGGTCGTTGTTTCTCGATACTCAGAGGATCAACTGCGCGATAGGGCAGTTCGTGAAGAAGTTTCAGGGGTAGGCGTGGCCGCAGAACGCCGCCGCCGCCTAACGCGCCGCCGCCGAGTGGCTGCGAGCACTGCAACTGAGGCACATGACCATGACCACGACCACGACCATGACCATGACCATGACCACGAGGAATCGACCCCTGAAGATTCTGTCGAGGACCAAGCACCAGAGGAGAAGGTCTAGTGGGTCAGAAAGTAAACCCATACGGGTTCCGACTCGGCATTACCACCGACTGGAAATCACGGTGGTTCGCGGAAGATAAGGAATATACCGAGCAGCTCATCGAAGATTGGCGCATTCGCGACTTCCTACGGAGTCAGCTAGAGCGAGCGATGGTCAGCGGGGTCGAAATCGAACGCACGCGCGACAAGTTGCGTGTCGATGTTTATACCGCGCGCCCCGGAATCGTGATCGGCCGCAAGGGTGCCGAAGCCGATCGGCTGCGCGCTGGTCTGCTCAAGATCACCGGCAACCCAAAGATTCATTTCAACATCCAAGAGATCAAGCAGCCTGAACTGGATGCAACATTGATAGCGCAAGGCGTGGGCGATCAACTCGCCGGACGCGTCAGTTTCCGGCGCGCGATGAAGCGCGCCGTTCAGACCGCCATGAAGGCGGGTGCCCTAGGCATCCGGGTTCAGTGCGGTGGTCGTCTAGGTGGCGCGGAGATGAGCCGAACCGAGTGGTACAGAGAAGGTCGCGTGCCGCTTCACACGTTGCGCGCAGACATCGACTTCGGTAAGTCCGAAGCTAAAACCACGTTCGGACGCATCGGCGTGAAGGTTTGGATTTACAAGGGCGACATTCTCCCGTACAAGGCCGCCGCTGACGAGAAGATCGCTAAAGAAGCTGCCATGGCTGTTGGAGATACGGCTGGCGAAACTCCTGCTCGCAGGTTTGTCAGTGCCGGTGGAGGTCGCCGTCGTCCAACCTCGGACGCCGTCCAGGTCGATGCTGATTCGATCGGTGACCAAGACCTCACGGATTCAACGCCTCTCGTGAAAGAGGCCGACCCAGAGTTGGAACGCCTCCTAGCCGAGGAAGAAGAAATCGAGCGCCGTACCCGCCAGCATCACGAGGCTCCTAAATTCCACGGAGACGAAGACTGATGTTGATGCCGAAGAAAGTCCGTCACCGTAAAGTCCAACGCGGTCGTATGTCGGGCGTCGCTAAGGGGGGAACCAAGGTTTCTTTCGGTGACTATGGAATCCAAGCCCTCGAGTGTGGATGGATCACGAACCGTCAGATTGAAGCGGCACGAATCGCAATGACCCGTCATATCAAACGTGGTGGCAAGGTCTGGATCACAGTGTTTCCAGATAAACCCGTTACCCAGAAACCAGCTGAAACCCGTATGGGTTCCGGTAAGGGAAATCCTGAATACTGGGTCGCCGTCGTGAAGCCAGGACGAGTCATGTTCGAGTTGTCGGGCGTAGATGAGCCGACTGCACGCGAAGCACTTCGCTTGGCGATGCACAAGCTCCCAATCAAGACGCGTTTCGTTATCCGGCGGGAGGAAGCGTGATGGCTACCAAAGCAACTGAGTTGCGTGAATTGAACGATGGAGAATTGATCCAACGTCTAGCTGAAACACGTGAAGAACACTTCAATCTGCGATTCCAAGCCGCAACCGGCCAGCTAGATAACACGGCCCGCATCGGCGATGTGCGCAGAGAAATTGCTCGATGCGAGACGCTCCTCCGAGAGCGCGAGATAGCGGCTGCAGAAGCCGAGGAGTCCTGATGGATGACAATGTAGAAGTACCTCAAGACGAGGAACGCGCCTCACGCAAAGTGCGTGAAGGCATCGTCGTTTCGAGCAAGATGGACAAGACCGTTGTGGTGGCAGTGGTAGACCGCGTTCAACACCGGCGTTATCGCAAGACCATGCAGCGAACCCGCAAGTTCCATGCACACGACGAAGCGAACGATGTTCGTGAAGGAGACCGAGTTCGAATCGTTGAGACCCGTCCGCTATCGCGTACCAAGCGCTGGCGCGTACTAGAGGTTCTGGAGCGCGCCCGATGATTCAGCAGGAAAGTCGCCTCAAAGTTGCGGACAACTCCGGTGCTCGAGAAGTTCTTTGCATCAAAGTCCTAGGTGGAACCCGCCGCCGCTACGCGGGTATCGGTGACATGTTCGTTGCGGCAGTGAAAGACGCAACTCCAGGTGCCGCCGTTAAGAAGGGTGACGTCGTCAAGTGCGTAGTGGTTCGCACCAAGAAAGAACGACGTCGTGCTGATGGGAGCTACATCAGGTTCGATGAGAACGCAGCGGTCCTCATCGATGACCAAATGCAACCTCGCGGGACACGCATCTTTGGACCCGTCGGTCGCGAACTCCGAGACCGTAAGTTCATGCGGATCGTTTCGCTCGCACCGGAGGTGCTCTGACGATGAAATTGCGTAAGGGCGACCACGTGCGAGTCATTTCTGGCAAAGACCTCGGCAAAGAGGGCGAGATATCCAGAGTCATTCCCGAACGCGATCGCGTGATCGTCGACGGCGTAAATGTTGCAAAGCGCCACCAGCGCTCAACGAAGGCAACGATGCAGGGCGGGATCATCGACAAGGACATGCCAATCCACCACTCGAACGTAGCCATTGTTTGCACCGGCTGCGACAAAACGACGCGTGTGGGTTACAAAACCGAGGATGGCTCCAAGGTTCGCGTGTGTCGCAAGTGTGGGAAGGAACTCTGATGGCCACCGCCACCGGTGAACGCAAGATTCCGCGTCTCAAAGAGCTCTATCGCTCCGAGATCCGTGGTCGCCTTCAAGGCGAACTAGGGCTCGGCAATGTGATGGAAGTTCCACGCCTAGACAAGATCGTTATCAACATGGGAGTCGGCAGAGCCACTCAACAAGCATCGCTGCTCGACGGTGCTCTTGCGGACCTGACGGTGATCTCGGGCCAGAAACCGGCCATCACAAGAGCGAAAAAGTCGATCGCTGGTTTCAAACTTCGTGAAGGCAACGCGATCGGAGCCAAGGTGACATTGCGGGGAAACCGCATGTGGGAGTTCTATGACCGACTCGTCAGCCTTGCCATCCCGCGTATACGTGACTTCCGCGGCCTTAACCCATCGTCGTTCGATGGTCGAGGCAACTACACGTTCGGCGTCACCGAACAGTTGATCTTTCCAGAGATCGATTACGACAATATCGACTCAGTGCGAGGGATGGATATAACCATCTGCTCAACCGCTCGCACCGACGACGAGGGCCGTGCACTACTTAAGGCTCTCGGGTTCCCATTCCGCCGCACAGAGGCTCAGGGGTAAGAGATGGCAAAGAAGGCGCTCGTAAATAAGCAACAGCTTGAGCCGAAGTTCAAAGTTCGCAAGTACACGCGTTGTCGCCGGTGTGGGCGTGCCCGCTCGGTCTATCGCAAGTTCGCATTGTGTCGGATCTGTCTACGTGAACTGACTCACGCTGGAGAAGTTCCAGGCATGACGAAAGCATCGTGGTGAAACAATGACAATGACCGATCCGATCGCAGACATGCTCACCAGGATTCGCAATGCGAACCTCGCGATGCACGATGTTGCCGAGATGCCATCTTCCAAATTGAAAGAGGCTCTTGCAGCAGTCCTTCTCAATGAGGGATTCATCGAAGGGTTTTCAGCAGGCGATGACCCGACGCGTCCTGGGCGCAAGCTCAGCGTCACTCTGAAGTACACGCCGGATCGTCGGCGCACGATCTCTGGGATCAAGCGGGTTTCTAAGCCCGGACTTCGTGTATACCTGCCAGCGGGTCGTGTGCCAAGAGTGCTCAATGGCATGGGCATTTCAGTTTTGTCCACCAACTATGGCCTGCTCACCGACCGCGAGGCGCGCAAGCGCCGCGTGGGCGGCGAGCTCCTCTGTCAGGTCTGGTAACGATGTCTCGAATCGGTAAGCAACCCATCGCAATACCATCGGGCGTTGATGTCACTATCGATGGTTCGAACATTGGGGTCAAGGGCCCCAAGGGCGCGCTTGCATTGGTCACACCGGTCAACATCACGGTCACCCAGACCGGCGATGAACTGCTTGTAACTCGTCCCGATGACGAACGCAGGAATCGGGCGCTGCACGGCCTAACGCGGTCATTGGTTTCCAACATGGTTGTCGGTGTATCGGTGGGGTTCAAGCGTGATTTGGAAATTGTTGGTATTGGTTACCGCTGCATTGCACAAGGCCCAGCCAAGTTGGAGTTGCAGGTTGGATTCTCGCATTCGGTGCCTGTGGTAGCTCCGGACGGAGTCACATTCGAAGTACCGGCGCCGAACCGCATCAGCGTGCTGGGGATCGATAAGCAACTGGTTGGTCAGGTGGCAGCAGATATTCGCAAGGTCCGTAAGCCGGAGCCCTACAAGGGTAAGGGCATTCGATACGCCGATGAACGCGTACTGCGTAAAGCCGGCAAGTCGGCCAAGTAGGCGAGGAACAATGATTCACACCAAATTTGAAGCAAGGCGACGTAGGCATTTCCGCGTACGCAAGAAGGTACGCGGTACCGCTGCGCGTCCGCGCCTTGCCGTGTTTCGATCTAACAAGCACATTTACGCTCAAGTGATTGATGATGTTGCGGGACGCACGTTGGCCTCAGCTTCAACAATGGAGGGCGCGGCGCGAGATTCTTCTTCTGGCACTGTGGCCGCCGCCGCTGCCGTCGGAGAACGAATTGGTGAGCGAGCCAAGGCGGCCGGCGTCGCAACTGTGGTATTTGATCGTGGTGGTTTTCGTTATCACGGCCGCGTAGCAGCGGTCGCCGACGGCGCCAGAGGCGCCGGCCTCGAGTTGTAGGAAACGGGAGACAGATATGGCCGAAGGCCAGTTCGAAGAAAATGTGATCGCGATCAATAGGGTCGCCAAGGTAGTGAAGGGTGGACGTCGGTTCTCTTTCACGGCATTGGTAGTCGTTGGCGACGGTTCTGGAAATGTTGGCCTGGGGTACGGGAAGGCCAAAGAGGTCCCGGCCGCTATCCAAAAAGGCATGGAAGAAGCTCGCAAAAACGTGTTTGCTGTTCCGCTTGCCGGTTCGACAATCACGCATCAAATCACGGGCCGTCATGACTCAGCCCGAGTTCTTCTCAAGCCTGCTTCGCCGGGTACCGGCGTGATTGCCGGCGGAGCGGCGCGAGCGATTCTCGAAGCTGCTGGAATACATGACGTGCTAGCGAAGTCGCTCGGCTCATCCAATGCGATCAATGTCTCTCGCGCAACAATTGCTGGACTACAAGGCCTAAAGCGTCCCGATGATGTCGCCAAGATGCGCGGAAAGTCGCCGGAAGAAGTTTCGACCGCAGGCATGCTCCGCGCTTACCGCGCCAGAAACGCGAAAAAGACTGAAGTTACTGAGGTCGCATGATGACAACACTTCATGTCGTTCAAATAAAGTCGTCGATTGGCATCAAGCCCAAACAACGCGGCACGCTGCGCGCTCTGGGCCTGCACGGAATCGGTACCAATCGTGACCACACCGACTGTGCGGTCATCCGCGGGATGATCGCTAAGGTCCCACATCTCATTTCGGTCGAGGAGACATCGTGAAGGTTCATGACCTGAAGCCAGCGGAAGGCTCCCGAAAGAAGCCGAAACGCATGGCACGGGGTATTGGTGGCAAGGGCGGTAAGACCGCAGGACGCGGCCACAAGGGTCAGAACGCGCGCGGGTCGGTAAAGACCGGGTTCGAGGGTGGCCAAACTCCTCTCCACCGCAGAACTCCGAAGTTGAAGGGCTTCAATAACCCATTCAGGGTTGAGTATCACGTCGTGAATCTCGAGAGCCTTGAAATCTTCGAAGTCGATTCGGAGGTAAGCCCAGAGACCTTGCGATCTGTGGGCCTGGTAGCCAAAAAAGGTCTGGTGAAGGTGCTGGGTAATGGCACGATCACTAAAGCCCTGAATGTGAAGGCACACGGTTTTTCGGCTTCAGCTAAGGCTGCGATCGAGGCTGCCGGTGGCCGGACCGAGGTAATCCCACCACCGTGGGGAGACCGCCGTCCGCCCGCGAAAGGTAACGCACTCACAAACCGGTAGCATCACCGTTTCTCAGTTGGGTTCCTCAAGGAGGTTGCGCCCACATGCTCTCCCGCCTGCGGAACATGTTCCGGGTGCCAGATCTTCGGAACAAGATCCTCTTCACAATTTTGATCATTCTTGTTTACCGGCTTGGCACTCACATCCCGGTGCCCTTTGTCGACTTCGCGCAGATCCAAGCCCTGCAGGATAAAGCGACTAACCAGGGCGTGGTCGGCTTTCTCGACATGTTCTCGGGTGGTGCGATCACCAGCGTTTCAGTCTTCTTTCTCGGCATCATGCCGTACATCACTGCATCGATCATCATGCAACTCCTGGGTGTTGTTATTCCGAAGCTCGAGCAGTGGCAACAAGAAGGTCAGAGTGGACAGAAGAAGATCACTCAATGGACTCGTTACCTAACCGTCGGGCTTGCGGTGCTGCAGTCAACGGGTTTTGTATATGCACTCAAAGATGGTCGCCAGGGACTTCTCGGATCCGCAGGCTTTGAGGGAACGAACATGATTCCCGGGTTCAATGGCTGGCGCGCGGCACTTATTGTTCTCACCTGGACGGCTGGGACTGCGCTCGTTATGTGGCTCGCAGAACTCATCACGCAACGTGGGGTGGGCAACGGGATGTCGATTCTGATTTTTGCGTCCGTGGTTTCGAGTCTTCCCGCCCAAGGCGGCCTCATATTCTCAGAGGGTGGATGGTTCAAGGGCGGCGTTATAACAGTGATGCTCATCGGCATGATCGCTGGGATTGTGTTCGTCGAGTCGGGACAGCGCCGTATTCCTGTGCAGTTCGCCAAGCGGGTCGTCGGGCGTCGAATGTACGGCGGACAAAGCACCTATATCCCGTTGAAGGTGAATCAGGCCGGAGTTATTCCAGTGATCTTTGCCAGTTCCATCTTGGCTTTTCCGGCTCTGATCGCAACTGCAACTAACTGGAAGACCATGCAAGACTTTGTTAACCAGTACTTGGTACGGGGCGACAGTTTTATTTACATGGGCTTCTACACGTTGCTCATCCTCTTCTTCGCGTACTTCTATACGGCGATCGCGTTCAATCCGGCGCAACAAGCAGACATCATCCGTAAGCAGGGTGGATTTATTCCTGGGATACGTCCTGGGCCGCCCACCGAAAAGTATTTGGCGAAGGTCTTGAACCGGATCACGTTGCCAGGTGCACTGTTCCTGGCTGCGGTGGCTTTGACGCCGCTACTCGTGTTTTCCCTCTGGAACATCTCCCAGTTCCCGTTCGGAGGTACTGCATTGTTGATCACCGTGGGCGTCGCACTAGAGACGATGAAACAGATCGACTCGCAACTAACCATGCGCAATTACGAAGGCTTCCTCTCCTAAGGCCATGAACTCAACTCGTGGACCACGGCTCGTCCTGATTGGTAAGCAGGGAGCAGGAAAGGGAACTCAAGCTAAGCGCATTGCTGAGCGCTTCCATATGCAGCACCTATCTACGGGTCAGCTCTTTAGGGATTCTGCGGCCGCCGGAATAGACGCTGGCCTCAAGGCTAAGAAGTTCATGGATCGCGGCGATTTTGTACCTGACGAGATTGTTATAGATGTGGTTGAGGAACGGTTCGCAAACCCGAAGGAAGTAGAACACGGGTTTGTGCTCGACGGCTTCCCCCGCACAGAGACGCAAGCCGTGGAACTAGATCGAATTCTGGGCTCAAGAACATTAGATCTGGTACTGAACATGGAGGTTCCTACCGAGATCGTAATGGCCAGGCTCGCATCTCGGAAGCGAGAGGACGATACAGAGGAAGGGATCCGACGACGTCTTGAACTCTATGAAACCGAGACGAAGCCCCTTGTCGACTTCTACGATTGTCTCGGCCTACTTGTGACCGTCAACGGTGTAGGTGAAGAAGACGAAATATTTGGCAGGATGCTCGCTGCAATAGAAACGCGATTGACCTACTAGCAGTTCTATCTAGCTGAGTTACAAAGCCGCGCGGCGTTCAGCGGTTTCGATACCAGCAATGTCCACTGTCAACGATGGATCATCGATCGCGGCAGGTCCACTATTCCGAGCATCGATAGAAGCAACAAGGCTCCGAAGGATCTCCATCACTTCTTCACGCGGCCCGGTTGGGTCTAAGTTCCGAACGTGAAGCGGGTTCAGGTTTGGAACGTCAACCGACTGGATGAGGTTATGTCCGCTAAACTTCGGTGTCTCGTTGGCGCAAAAGAGATCTTCGTGCAGTTTCTCTCCTGGGCGTAGACCGGTGAACTCAATCGCGACTTCCGGAATACGTGATGCTGCCAACTGTCGCGCGACGTCGTAAATGCGAACGGGGTCACCCATTTCAAGCACAAGAGACTGGCCGTCGTCCCCGATTGCTCCAGCCTGGATAACTAGTTGTACTGCTTCCTCGATCGTCATGAAGTAGCGCGTGACATCGGGGTGAGTAACAGTTATCGGTCCACCGTTTTCGAGTTGTGTGCGGAACGACGTGAGCACCGATCCGCGGCTACCGAGAACGTTCCCGAATCGGACGCTGAGATATCTTCCGTCTTGAGTCGCCCCGAAATAAGACGTAAGAGCTTCCGCTACGCGCTTTGAGTAACCGAGAGCGCTACATGCATTAGCAGCCTTATCCGTCGAGATGTTCACGAAATGCGAAACGTTTGCAGCCGCGGCGGCGTCTAGAACCGACAATGTCCCCCAGATGTTCGACTTGAGAGCTTCGGCCGGGTGTGCCTGGAGAAGCGGGAGATGCTTGAGTGCGGCTGCGTGGAATATGACATCGGGCGCGATCTCGGCGAACAGCCTCGCCACACGGTTGCGATCTCGGATATCGAGCAACACCAGCGAGTCAGAATCGAGCAGTGCGCGGCCCTCCAGGGAAAGTTGTACGGCGTGGAGGCCGGATTCATCGCGGTCGACCATGATGAGTCGACCGGGCTGGAAAACTGAAAGTTGTCGACAAAGTTCGGATCCGATCGACCCTCCTGCTCCGGTGACGACAACTATTCGACCGCGGATGTACCCCGAAACATCGTCGAGGTTCGTGACTACCTTGTGGCGCCCCAGAAGGTCAGCTTCAGTCGGAGATCGGAGATCGGAGACTGAGATGTCGTTGCCAAACAATTCGCGCCCCGATGGAACCAAGCGAATTTCGAGCCCAGCACTCAAGGCGAGATTGGATAGTTCGCGAATCAGCGAGCTGTCTGCGTTCGGTACGGCGATCACTAGCGCCTTAGCCCCATGCAGCGATGCAATTGCGGGAATGTCTTTGCGCGTTCCCACGACGCGTATCCCGCGGATTGTCAGATTGCGCTTATCGGGGTCGTCGTCGAGTAGCGCAACTGGCACGTATTGACTTCCGCTGTCGAAAAGCATCGCTCGAATGATGCGTTGCCCACCGTCGCCTGCCCCGAACACAATCGCACGGTCACGACTCGACGTCATGTCTCGCCGCTTGCGTTCAAGGAGTTCGCGTGTGAGGTACCGCGACGCACCCATGCAAACAAACGCAATGATCCCGCCACCGACAACAGCACTAATCGGCGCGGGGCGATCGCCTGGGAACACTTGGTCGATTAGAACCAGCGCGATGGTGGACAAAAGGGTCGTGCGTCCGACGGCAGCTACTTCTTCGAATGAACCGTTAACCCACCAGCCTCTATATAGACCCGTCCACCACCCGATGGCAGTCTGAACGACGATCGCGAATGGGATGAGGAGGCCGACCGAGAACTCATCTAGGCGAGTTACGTTCAGGTCGAGACGGAGCAGGCTCGCGAGGTAGAGGCCAAAGGTCCAAGCCAAGGCATCCGCAGCGATGCGCAAAACGCGCTTCGACAGAACGGCAGCTTGCAAAGTACCCAGCACGGATTCAGGCGTTACCGTCATCAGCGAACCACCGTGGCAGTACTGCATGTCTTGTACATGTACGATCCCACAACCCGCAAACTGGCCCCCGAACCGAGCGGTCGAATCCCTATTTTGCACCTGAAGTCGGTCACAACGCAAGGGGCAGTATCACCTACAGCGGTTGTAGTACCCCGTTACGTAGTAGTAGTTGGAGCAGCCAAGCATATTTAGGCCTTTAAACCTATGGAACCCTTCCTCACCCTATTCAATTTTCCACAGTTCCAGGCGGGGCTTCACGTCGGCCTTGTGGCGGCAGTATTAGTTGCATTAGCAGGTTTATTGTTGCGAAACGGCCGCCGGGCACGCAGGCGTCCACCGCTCGGGATGGCAGGTCCAGGCTTGGTGATCGCGTCCCTGGTCGTCTTGGGCGGATCATGGGGCTCCGACGAGATAGTCGGTTTGCCTACGGGTCTCCTGCAGGGCTTGGCGCTGCTCATAGTGGGAGGGGAAATCGCCAGCCGGACTCGATGGCCACTTGGTGCTGGCCTGGTCTTGGCGGTTCCAGGTGCATGGATGCTCGCCGATTCCTATTCATTCCCAGGTCCAGGATGGTCGCGCTGGCTCGTCTTCGGTGTTGCTGTTTTAGGTTCCCCGATGGCTGCGGATCTCGATCGCCGACTCGCTCGCTTGGGACTAGGTCCAGTCTTGTTCGCGCTTTCGGCACTCGGTCTCTACACCACGGTTCCCGACACCGAGTTATCTCGCGCGATTTTGGGCGTCGCCCTTCCTATGGCTGTCGTCGGTTGGCCGCTACGGCTCGCCCGGCTCGGCGCTGGTGGTGCAGCAGCCGCCGTCGGACTTCTCGTCTGGGTGGCAGCGATAGATGGATATGGGAGGCCGGGGTCGATGATCGGCGCTGCCGGAGCAATCGCGTTGTTGCTGACAGAACCAATCGGGCGCCGTTTTCGCCGACGAACGATTGTCGGACTTGCGCGCGCGACATCGATAGGGTCATTCGAGATTGCAGTTGTTGTCGCTCAGTTTACGCTCGTCTTTTATGCGTCACGGGTTGCGGGGTTCGCTCAAGACGCGTTGCCAGCTTTGTTTCTTCTCGTACCCGCGATAGCGGTGTCGATCTCTGTAGGCATCTGGTTCGGAATCTCGTCGCGACTACGGCCCGGCCGCCGACGACACAGGTCCGGTAAGGAAACTCCGGGGTCGCCTTCTCCCGGCACTCCACTTGCTCCTACTCCCGAAGCACGCGAAACCTCCGCACACCCGTCCAGACGTCGTCGTCGACCTAGATCGTCGCGGCCGTCGAACCCCGGGTTGACCCCTCCCCACCCGAACTAATCAATTGTCGGGATCCAATAGCCAAGTGCTTCTCAGGTCAGAGAAGAGGTGAGTTGGTCAGCGTGTTCATGCACCGAAACGATGACGCCGCTGATGCGATCGATCATGTTGTCATTCAGGTCGCGGTAGAGCGGCAGGCTTACAACACGCGACGACACCTCGTCGGTGATCGGTAGATCCACCGGGGGTTGGTTGTGCGAATGCTGTTTATGTACAGGTGGGTCGAAGTAGTTCCTCGTGTCTATTCCGTCAGCCCTCAAGGCTCGCACTAGCGCGTCGCGGTTGATTCCGAATTCGATCGGGTTTACTGAGATCGTGAAGTCTTTCCAAGTATGCGTGTCGAAAGGATCGACTGCTTGCGTTGCGATTCCTGGCACGTCGACAAGATTTGTGATGTAACGACTGGCGAGCGCGCGGCGCTTCTCTAAGTGTTCATCGATAGCGTCGAGAGAACAAAGGGCGACTGCAGCATGAAGTTCTGACAATCGCGCGTTCAATCCAACGAATCGAGTGTTGTAGTTCCCGGGGTTGCCATAGTCACGGCCAAGACGAACTTTCTCAGCTATTTCGGCTCGATTGGTTGCAACTAGCCCGCCTTCGCCCGCTACAAGAGGTTTGGTTGGGCTCATACTGAATACCTCTACGTCTCCGAACGTTCCGATGGCCCTGCCGTCGTGTGTAGCGCCGAACCCGTGTGCAGCGTCGAAGATCAGCGGGACGTTCGCTCTGGCAGCAAGGCGCTCGGTTTCTAACGGGCTGCACGGAGCGCCAAACACGTGCGTAGCCATGATCGCCCCGATGCCCTCAGTGCGAGTAGATGCGTCTTCCAGGTCGAGCTGGAAGGTTGCGCGGTCGCACTCTGCGAACCGGGTATCGATCGCATTCCAAGATATTGCATGTGCCGATGCGGAGAACGTAAAACTAGGTAGTAAGACAGGCCCTTTCGGAGCGAGAGCATGAATAGCGAGCATCAAGCCCGATGTGCAGTTCGCAACGGCAACAACGTGGTCTACGCCCAAACGGTTTGCGACAGACTCCTCCAACTCGCGCACCAAGGGACCAGTGGTGAGCGTCCCTGCGTCGTAACTAGGCGCAAGTCGTGCGAAAACTTTGTCCAATGGGGGAGCAGCGGGCCGCGCGAATGGGAGTGGATCGGAGAAGGCTTGAGGGCCGCCGAGTAGTGCGGGCAGAGTCACGAGGTTCCCTTCGTTGATAAGAAGCCGCAGAGTAGAGCCGCCGTAAAAACGCTGCCGACACCGACAACGGTCACAGCTAACGCAGATAGAGGACTTAGTTGAGCGCCGAACACGCCAGCCGCGCTCAAGGGTACCTGTGCGGCGACGCAGAGCAGCGTAGAGATCGGTACCGTATGTCCCTGGTCGATGAGTTGATCGTAGATGTGGCTGCGATCGCCGATGAAAAGTCGTTCGTGAAGCCGTAGACGTCGGAGGATCGCGATCGCAGTATCTGCCAATGGAAGTGCGACGAGAAGCGGAACCGCAATCCAAAGTGAGACCGCATTGGCTTCTGGGTGAGTGAGGACGGGGAGCATTGCGAGCGATGCTCCGAGCAGGTAGGCGCCACCGTCACCGAGGTAAATACGAGCGGGGAAGCGGTTGTAAATGAGAAAGCCGCCGAGTGCTCCGGCAATCGCCAGTCCGATTGGGGTCGCATCGCCGCCGAGGGTAGCGAATCCAACCGCGGCAACGATGCCAAACCCGGAAGCGAGCCCGTCCTGACCGTCTAGAAGATTGACGGCATTTAGCAGGACGAC
The DNA here is from genome assembly GCA_009694415.1 of Acidimicrobiia bacterium. Lineage (GTDB taxonomy): Bacteria > Actinomycetota > Acidimicrobiia > IMCC26256 > JAENVU01 > SHUZ01. The sequence continues at coordinate 3,944 of SHUZ01000011.1, read as the reverse complement.
TACCAAGACCGCCGTGGCGATACGGACCAAGGCGGCACCTGGTGCGCAAGCAAATGCTACGGCACCGATTGCTAGCTCAATTAGAAGACGTAGCCGAGGTTCTATTGGCCGCCTGTCGTCCCATATGCCAAGCGCCAGTGCGAGCACCATAGGCATGAGCACCAGCGGGCGCCCCGCGACGAGCGGTCCCACGATGAGGCCGCAAAATACTGCGACTCCGCCGAGGTAGGCGATGGGTGTGTCATGTGTTTTTAGCAGTCCTGGCTTGTCGACGATGTCGAGTCGGCGCGCGATACGAATGACCAGCGGCGTCGCTGTTGCGGCAACAAGCACCGAAATCGCGAGTACTAGGGCGCTGTCCATACCAAGACCTCTGAGGTAGTTCCAGCGTGTACTGCTAAGTGCGCGCGTGTTGTGAACCCACAGGCGCGATAAAGGGCGAGCGCAGCGGCATTATCTGCTCCGGTCACGACCTTGATGTCGTTGGCGCCGAGCAGTTCTAGACGCGTTGTGGCTTCGCTAACAAGAGCACGGCCTATCCCTCGACCTTGGGCTGATGTTGTTACAGCGACAGCGAGGATCTCGGCGTTAGGTAATTCTCCTTCTCCGGTCGGGTACCGCAGAGTTTCGATCACGCGCGGAAGTGACCGTATAAGTATGGGAGCAGCCCTCAGGCCGGCTACTACTCCATCGCGAATTAGGAAGCGTTTGTACAGGGCACCTATTTCGCGTGCTCCCGCCGCGAAGCCCAACAATGAACCCTCTTCAGCGGCGACAAGAGCGAATGCATCGGGACCTTTCAATATGCGTCGATAAAGACGTTCCAAGAATGGTTGCCCAAGGGTAGGTAAGAACCCTTCCGATATTTGTTCCGCATGCAGTTGTGAAATCGTTGCAACATCTGCAATTTCGGCATTCCGAATGATCACGCCTGCACCGCGATTCCATGCTGCGTTAACAGTCGCGAGTACGTGCTTAGTGTTGTATCGATCACAGATTGTTGATTGAAGTGCGCATGCGCCTTCTCTAACGCAGATCGGGACATTGCTTCACGAAGCGCAGCATCGGCGGCGAGGCGGCTTATTGCACCTGCCAACGCGACGTGATCGGATACCGGAACCAGGAGTCCGTTCTTACCTTCATCGACGATTTCGCGGCATCCTCGGATGTCTGTAGCGATGACAGGGAGTCCCATTGCCGAAGCTTCCATCGCAGATCTCGGAAAACCCTCGCGGTGTGACGCGAGAACGTAAATGTCCATGGCCGAGTACCAATGCTCTACGTCGTCTTTCATGCCAAGGAACTGGATGTCGGCATGGCGTTGTGCTTCGGCGGTATCCAACTCGGTGATCTGGTCGCCCTTCTCAATGTCGAAACCACCTATGACCACAAAATGGATGCGCGGCGAATGCGTTTTTAATTTGGCGGCTGCCGCGAATACTTCGCGATAGCCCTTCTCCCAAACGAGTCTCCCGACTAGTCCACAAACAATGTCGTCAGGGCCGACGCCAAGTTCCGCACGCGCGGAGGCGCGCGCTTCGGGCGAAACGGCACGTGGATTGAAGCGTTCGAGGTCGATGCCATTTCCCAATAGTTGGATCTTTGATTTGGGGATACCGATGCGCCGAAGTGTTGCTACATCCTCAGGATTCTGAACAAGTTCCGCGTCTGAGCACATAGCGGCGGTTCGTTCGAGTGAATAAACGACGGCGCGCTTGGACCACGGGTCACTTGGAAGCGCGTAGAGACCATGCACGGTGTTGACAACAATTGGGACGCGTGCCGCCCGCGCCGCGAAGCGGCCGTAAACACCGGGCTTGGGATTGTGGGTATGCACGATGTCGGGGCGCAGCGCACGGAAGCATTTATAAAGTTCGGTCATCGCGGCGATGTCGCGATGGGGAGCCATTGAACGCGTCGCATGTTTTAGCGGATGGTGACGGATACCACGAGCTTCGAGTCCTTCAACGAATGGACCGGGAGCGGAAGCACCGATTACTTCGTAGCCCTGTGCTGCGTAATAATCGAGTTGCGGACCTAGAAGTAATTCCAGGCTGATGTCAGTCGTAGTTACGTGTACGAGGCGAACCATCAGGTGGTCATTCTCCGGTAACGCCAGCGGTTGACTAACTCGCGTATGTCATCTTCGAGTGACATGCCTCCAGCTAGCTTCGACTCGAAGAAATCCATGCCGTCGCTCACCTGGATGGGTGACCGAGAGAGACGGTGCACATCGGTCGCTCCGTAGACATTTGGGCGCGTTCCCGCAAGAGCCGCAGATTTATACCGGAGCCTTATGGCGCGTTCCGCATCTACCGAACCTCTGACTGCTTTTGGATACGCAAAGTGCATCGGTCGGAAGCCGAGCCGGTTCTCGATCAGTTCGTCTGAGCGTGCGATTTCGTCGGCGACTGCGTCCGATTGAAGCCGGTCGAAAAGCGCATGTGTATGCGAGTGCGACCCGACCGTCACGAGACCCGAAGCTCGAGCATCGTCTAGCGCTGCCCAAGACATGGGCAAGCCATCTTGTGGGAACGAGACCTTGCGTTCCAGAAAATCTGTGGCCACATAAAGCGTCGACGGAACGCCATAGTGTTCGAGTATCGGAAATGCATTGTTGACGAGATCGCTTGTTCCGTCGTCGAAGGTCACTACAACCTGGTTAGCCGCGTCAGGGTTTTTGGTATGGAGCGAATCGATCGCGTCATCGATTGTTACGACGAGGCCGCTAGCGGCGAGGATCGCCATCTGCGCGTCGAACATCGCCGTTGGCATGTCGATATCCAAGCCTGATTTACCACCGACGCGGTGGTAAATCAGGACAACGACTCCCTGGGAGCGAGGCCGGATCTGATCGGCCAGTCGAGCCGAGTGTTTTAGTGTCTGCTGGGCCAGCTTGCGCAACGCCGTCCCTTCGCTTGCCGCATCCTGCAACGCCCGACGATCGTAGTAGCCAGGGATCAGCGCGCGAGTGAGGCGCTAGCGGGAATATCAGAAGTCTGAGCACCCCAGTCTTCCCGGCGTGCGGTATGAAGGTGTGCCTCGGCGATTGCGAGTTTTGCGGCTTGCTTCATTCGGACGCGCCATGTAGGCCCAGACCGACGCGGGCCCAGCCATGTAAGCCCTCCGAAGTGCCGATACTTCGACTGCCACCAGTCGGGCATCTCCGCCCAAGTGAGCCCTGCATCGCAGAGTTGCTTGAAGTACCAAGCGGACGTGTCATAGGCGATCTTGCCGCCAAATACATTTAGGTCCTCGACCTCGTGGTATTCGAAGTTTGCATCGATGGTGTCTCGTACTTGTTCGACGTTCAGCATGAGTAGCCATGCCGTCGGCCGTGCCGCTAGCCGACGTTCGGCTTTTGTAACGGGATGGACGAAACATTCCGTTTCGTGTTGCATCCGACCGCATACCAGCGCTGCACCAGTTTCTTCTGCAACGAATGCCATGTCGGATAACCAACCCGGTTCGCGGAACTCGACATCGGAGTCGGAAAACAGTGCGTACTTGGTCGTGCATTCCCGCAGCCAGCGATCCAGCCACTCAGGATGCCGTCTACCGTTAGGAGCCATCTGAAGGTCGAGCCAATCGCGCCCAGCAAGACGTTCGAGCATGCGGATTGACCCGTCGGTTGATCCGCAGTCTCCGACTACCAGTTCGAAGGGGCGACCAGCGAAGTGCCTCATCGAACGGATACATAACTCCGTGACGCGGGAGGTATTGAGTGTCGGTACGTGCACCGTTACTCCTGGTTCACCGGGAATCATCCTCAATCCTTTCGTTCAGTTGGATCACCGTGGGTTCGTACAGTGAGATTCCGCAACGCGCGTAATGGGCGAAGCACCCCCCGGTTGTATGCCGTTCCACCAACTGTGAGAAGTCGTTCTTTGCTGCTCAGAGGTGATTCATGAATCAAGTCAGGTCGCACGCGGTTCATGAGGCAT
>SHUZ01000152.1 GCA_009694415.1 Acidimicrobiia bacterium | reverse complement strand
AGAAGGGGTAGCACTTAGCCGTGACACCCTTCTGAACCGTTGTGGAGCAAGCTCGGTAATATACCTGAGGTTCAAACTGAACCAAGACCGACTCGCCGTGAGCCGCCCGATACTCGTTCCACGCCTGGCTCCCTACCCAGTAGGTGCCGCAGGCGCTGGGGACTACCATGAGTAGTATCACTCCGCCGATCGCGCAGATGCGTTTGAGCCGTTGTCGGATGGTGCGGGGCATGGTTATCGGATCGAGCAGGTTCGCATACGCGCCGTTGATCGGCGAGCATACTCACCAACGAGTTCAACCCAACGCTACACCGAGGTTCCCCACTGAAAGTAGACACGGGGGTTATGCGGCTTTTGCCGCTTGGGTTGACAGGACATGACAAGTGCGCACTTGTGATGTCCTCCCCACGCACCGGCTGACCCTAATCCGACCCCGCTATGCCGTCGTCTTGGCCGAGCCATACGTCGTCTCGCAGGCTCATCGGCAGAACAGCTAGGCGTTTGGTAACGTTGGTCATCGATGGCCTGACGATTATTGCGCGGCTCGACCGGATTACGGTCTGGCCCTACCCGCGCCGTGTGTTGCTTTCGATCGGCGCTGCGTATCTGTTCGCCTTTTTCGACGTTGTCAATATCGGCACGGCGATTCCGACGATCGCGCAGCAGTTCGACGTGCCGACGAGCACTGTCGCGGTCGCTGTCAGCGTTGGTCTTGTCGGCTATATCGTGGGCGCCTTCGGGGATGGTTGGGTTTCGGATCGTGTCGGTCGGCGTCCTGCGTTGATGATCTCGATCATCTTCTTCTCGGTTGGCACCCTACTCTGCGCGATCGCCCCGTCGATGGAGTTGCTCTATGTCGGGCGCTTCTTGTCGGGTGTCGGTATTGGCGCTGAGATTGCGACAGCCACCGCCTACTTGAGTGGCATTTCGCCGGCACCGCTGCGCGGACGGTCGAGTAGCACCGCGGTCTTGTGGGGTTTTGTTGGTCTAGCGTTCGTGCCTTTTGTTGCGCTGGCACTCGTCCCGCACTACTACGACGGGTGGCGTTTCTTGTTCGCGATCGGTGGCATTGGTGGTTTGCTGATCATTCCGTTGCGGCGCCACTTGCCCGAGTCGGCTCGCTGGCTGGTCTCGAAGGGGCGTTTCGTCGAGGCAGACGCCCTGGTCGGCAAGCTCGAACAGTTCGCGGCCGAGTCTGGTCCGCTCGCTGACCCAGCACCCGCAGTCGCGGAGCCGCCTGTGACGCGCAGTCACTATCTTCGGACCCTAATCTTGTTCGCGCTGATCTGGTTTGTTTACTACTTGGGGAATTACGGATGGTTGACGCTTGGACCAACCTTGCTCACGCAGCATGGCTTCTCGCTAAGTGAGAGCCTGTCGTTCCTGTGTATCGGTAGCCTCGGCTTTATTGTCGGGCCGTTGCTGGCGATCTGGGCGAGTGATCGCTTCGAACGCAAATTTACGATCATTGCTGCACTCGCAGTGTATGCAGCGGCATTTAGCACAATTGCCTTGGCACCAACGAGCGTTGTTGTGATGGCGTGCGGTTTCGCTCTTACGTTCACGATTGGTCTTGCTGTACCGCTGATGTACACCGTGACTGCCGAGTCGTTCACAAGTGTTGTGCGCGCGCGCAGCATCGCCGCTACGGACGGTTTTGGACACATCGGCGGTGCACTCGCACCGTTTCTGATTCTGCCTGCTGCGGGTGTTGGTTTCGGGTGGGGCTTGGGCGTGATGGCTGCATCCGCTCTGATTACGTTGGGATTGGTGATGTTGACCCAGCGCCATACCGGTCAGTCGCTGAGCTAGGCGCACCTATCGTCGGGCACCATGCCGCCGCTACCCGTACGACGCTTGCGCCGACACCTCAAGCACCCCGAAAGCAGCATCGAACCCACTCAAAAACGCTCCAAAACCGGAACTTGAAACGAAATGGCTACCGAAAGTGGCCTCGTAAGACTCATCCGGCAATCTCCTCATTAGCGAGGGTTCCGGGGCGTCTTGTGCGTTGATGCCTTGATGCCCCCGGCAGGACTAGAACCTGCGACACGCGGGTAATCGGCCATTAAGGACACGTGGCAAGCATCGCGCCCAACGCTAACTTCTCAGCATCAGACGGAGTAAGACTGTACTTCACATCAATCTGAACAGTCCTCGTCGCATACGCACACCAAACTGTCTGAAGAGACGGCTTCCACTGATCCGCAGTCGAATCACTCTTCTGGCGATTAGGAGAGGCACCTACAGCCCAGAGCACAACGGGATCATTCGCATACTGAGCGCGCTTCGCAGCATCCCACGTACTAGCACCCTGACGCCAAGCCGCAGCAAGCGGAACAATATGATCAACATCCATCTTTGATGGGTTAGTGATGATCGTGCCGGTGTACGGATCAATCCACGAGCCTGCAAGGATCTTGCATCCAGCACCCGTTTTAACGTTCAGGCCAGTTGTTTTCAGTGCGTCTTCGCGCGCGTCACAACCATTGCCGTCAGGGTCGAGCCATTGTGGAAATAAGGCGCGATTGTACGCACTCGTAGGTGTTGTGGCAGCAACAGTTGGAAGTTTGGCGAGACTTCCTTTTGCTGCCTGAACCTTTGCGGGCATTGTGTATTTAGAGAAGGCCTTAGAGATGCTCGATGATGAGGCCGTACCATTTGACGGACTTGATGTGGCTCCGCTGGTAGTGGTCCCAACGGACGTTATTGATGCCGGCGTTGACGTCGGAGTTGGGGTCGGGATAGGTGGTGGTGCGGGTGGTGAATCTGTACTCGTGCTACCCCCACTACCCGCCCCAACTTGCGTGCAATAGAACGTAAGACCACTATTGACAACAACAATCGTGTCGGACCCTGTCCGCTCGGCAAGATAACTCGTACAGGAAAGAACTAATCCTGTGCTCGGATCCGTCCAGTCGTACGTGTGATGATCGCTGGGACATGTATGGGCAGAATGACAACCACTCGAGTGAGCAAGTGCCGGAATTGTTGCGAGCCCTACTGCAGTGAAGATCACTAGTCCAAGGAGTGCAATTTGGATAGCGCGCTTAGGAGTACGCCTGTGTTGTCGTGGTGGAGGCATTCGATACTCGGACGACAACTTCATGACACCTACCATACAAGGAAACCAAAACGTGCGAAGAATATTTGGGGCTCGTTATATACGTGTGTGTGGGATCGGAACGGGGGGCGCCATCTGTAAATCAGTTCTTGTGCCTACCGTGTGCCTACGGCCAGATGACTCTCAATCAGCAGAACCGTGAGTCACTCGTGCTCGTGCCAGGGCTGCGTGCTAAGAATTGTACCTACAATGTTCCTACCGTTTTAGCAGGGACACAAACCACAGATTGACTCTAAAGCCTTTATTTAAGCCATAAGCCTAGTGCCCCCGGCATGACTCGAACATGCGACACGCGGTTTAGGAAACCACTAACAAAGCACCATTCATCGCTTAAATAATGGTAAAAAATAAACATGTAACATTGCGCGTAACATCCGTATAGTTTAGACTCGGCATTACACCGACGAAAACGACTCGACACGAGACTTGGTTGGGCCTTGGTCTGGAGCATTCCCGTTGACGATGGAACGCACAACTACAGCAGGGATCTATAAGCGTCACGCACAAAAATGCGCGAAGACGGGCAAAGCGGCCGGTGCGAAAACAAAGTGCACGTGTGGTACCTCTACGTACCTTGCAAAGGTTCCGACTGGCGCGAGTGGTCGAACCATCTCTCGCACCTTTCATAACTATGACGAGGCCAAGAGGTGGCGACGCGAGCAGATGCGCGAAATTGACGCAGGGGCGGACTACGCAACGCAAGAAACTGTGGGGCAGGCACTCGACACGTTCGCCGCTGGGCTAGATGAGGGAGCGAGCATCGCTAAAGGGCGCCGTGCCTATAAACCTTCAACGGCAAACTCTTATGTGATCTCCGTTGAGAAACTACGTGAGGCACTCGGCGGTGATCTGGCAACAACACAACTTCGCGATCTAACTGCCTCCCTAGTTCAGGAGGTTGTGGATGAACTCGTAGAGACCGTCGCGTTGACACCGAAAGGCTTTCCGAAAGTGGACGCCAAGGGCAAGCCAAAGCGACTATCAGCCAGCACTGTCAAGAACACACTTATGCCACTGCGGAAGATCGCGACAGAGGCGATGCGCCGCCGCGTATTGCGCTTCGATCCGATGATTGGTGTGGAGTTGCCCGAGAGTGATGAGGCGGAACGCGAAGCGGTGACTGCTACGGATGCGGTCCAATTGCTCGCTGTGCTCGAAGATCCTGAGAGGGCATATTGGGCAGTAGCCTTCTACGCTGGCCTCCGGCGTGGGGAGATTAGTGCGCTTCGTTGGAATGATGTGCAGCCGTTGGCGATTCGCGTTGACGAGTCGTATTGCCACGTGTCGCTCACCATGACCACTCCAAAGTCGCGCGCAGGTCGCCGCACAGCCGTCGCAGGAGATCGGCTCGTTCCAATTCTTGATGCGTATCGTGAAACGCGTGGAGATGTTAGCGACGGGGATCTCGTGTTCCCTGCGACTGGCATTGACTGGCAGGGTAAGCCTGCCCCTGGCATCGCGTTACGAGGTGACGTGATGACTACGCGCGCTCGGAAGGCTTGGGCGGCAGCTGGACTTACTCCCGTTGGCCTGCACGAAGCGCGCCATACGTACGCGTCATTAATGGCGGCAGAGGGCGTCAACCTGCATGAGTTATCTGGTTACATGGGGCATTCGTCGTACGAATTGACGGCGAAGCGTTACGCACATCTTTATGACGAGCAGCTCATCCGAGCGTCTAAGAAGCTGTCCGCGGCGATTGACCGCGCCGATACGAGTGGTCGGATTATGCAACTCGACGACTCTCCCGTGTAGTGAGCGGTGATCTGGTGTTCTCAAAATGCCGTACGCTATCGGACACGAGCAGGACGCTAGTGAGAGGAAAGCCGTGGCCAAGGCAGAGTCCGATCCGCAGGAGAAGTGGCATCGTGCGCGGCTGATTCCGACGAGTGGAATTAGTGGCGATGACGAACAGGAGCGCCGTGCTACAAGCGCATTGCTTGCTGTGATGACAGCGGTACGCGAATTTGGCCACTCGATCATTGGGCCGCTCGGTGCGCCGAAGGGGCCGGTGATCGAGACGTTCACGGAGGTTCGCTTCGAATTGGACGGGCAGATCGTGATCCCCGATGGCTTGATTCGTGTGACACGCGGCAAGAAGGTGTGGGTGTGTTTGGTGGAGGTTAAGACTGGCTCGGCTGCCTTGGAAGTTGAACAGGTGCATTCGTATTTGGACGTCGCACGCGAGAACGGATTCGATTGCGTACTGACGATCTCTAATGCGTTACGCGCCGTTGACGGGGCACACCCACTCACCGGCATCGACAATCGCAAGCTTCGAAAGGTAGACCTCTACCACCTCTCGTGGGCGGCGATCCTTACATCGGCGATCTATCAGCGTGTCCACTATGGCGTATCGGATCCTGATCAGGCGTGGATCCTCTCAGAGTTGATTCGCTACTTGGAACATCCGCGCAGTGGTGCTCAGGAATTTGAAGACATGGGCTCATCCTGGGTGGAAGTCCGCGAAGCCGTCTCCAATAAAACCCTCCGCGCAAAGGATCCGGCGACACTAGACGTTTGCCAGCACTGGGGTCATCTGATTCGCTTCAACTGCATGAAATTGACACGAAGACTCGGCGTTGAGGTCGTCGGCGGCGAATTGTCGAAACGCCCAAAGCCTCAACTTGACCTAGCGAAGGTCGCTGAGGTGCTTTCTACAACCGGGCGGCTTGAATCCTCCTACGCGATTGCAAACACGGCCGGACCAATCGACCTCGTGGCGGATCT
>SHUZ01000151.1 GCA_009694415.1 Acidimicrobiia bacterium | reverse complement strand
TAAACATGATGCGGTTGTATTTGACGAAGCGCATGGCCTGGCCGATGTCGCAACCGACGCGTTCGGTCTAGACATTGCACCGCTTGGATTGCGTCAACTCGCGGGAAGGATGGCGGCGGTCGGAGTGCCACGCGGCGATACCGCTGCCCTGAACGCGGCGGCTGATGCGTTAGAGCGCGCGTTGGAGGGAGTCGAAGGGCGGCTCGACCCCACATCTGGTGCGCTTGCGGACGCGCTCGGTTCGGCGGCAGAACACCTCGCGGCAGCATTACCAAAAATAGAAAGTGCGTCTGATCCTGCGGGTGCACTCGAGACCACCCAACTGGCCACATCTCGTCTTGAAGCATTGCGGCGCGCGCAGGCTCCTATCGATGGAGATGTCGTGTGGCAAGAACACGGTTCACTGTGTATTTCGCCGGTCTCCGTTGCCAGCGCGCTATCGAGTCGGTTGTTCACGCAAGTTCCAACGGTCTTGCTGTCCGCGACGCTTGGCTCGGGCAAAAGGTTCGCTCCGTTGACGTTGAGGCTCGGACTTGATCCGGAAGCCGATCCCGGCGTGGCTGATGCCAACGGCAAGGTTCCCCCCGACCGCGGAGATCCGCTCGGCGGGAACGGGGACGGGGACGGACCGAATCCAGGAACGGGTTACGTAGCGATGCGCGTTGACTCGCCGTTCGACTTTGAGGAGCAATCCATGCTCTATGTGGCTCGGCACCTGCCGGAGCCGAAGGATCCAGCGTGGCCCGACGCGGCGACAAATGAAGTTCGCAAGCTCGTCGAGGCCGCTGGCGGTAGAGCACTGGTTCTATGCACATCGCGCGCAGCGGTAACGCGGATCTCTGAGGGTCTGCGCGCTGCCGACGGCACGGAGACCCATCCACTATTGGTACAGGGTGAGTCATCGAAGTCCGAACTCTTAGAGCGATTCAGCACGGAAGAGACTTCGGTACTTGTGGCCACGCGAAGTTTCTGGATGGGCGTAGATATCCCCGGCACCGCGTGTGTTCTCGTTGTTATCGATCGCCTCCCATTCAGCCGACCCGACGATCCGCTCTCCATCGCTCGCAGGGAAGAAGCGGAACGCGAGGGCGGAAACGGCTTTCGCGATATCGATTTGCCGGTTGCCGCGCTTGTGCTTGCACAGGGTGCAGGGCGCCTCATTCGGACGCGCACCGACCGCGGTGTGGTCGCAGTTCTGGACCGACGCCTCGCAACCGCCGGTTACAGGCAGGTGCTGCTAGATGCATTGCCTCCTATGCGGCGAGTAGTAGATCCCGGTGTGGCGTGCGCGTTCCTGAAAGAGGTCGCCGCGGGACAGGGGGCTATTTCACCAGATGCGCATGGCGACTAGCCCTCTACGTCAAGCGAGGAAGCGCGACACCGTGTCTACGACTGCGGCGGGTTTCGCGGAGCCTTCAAGTTCGATTGTCAGCCGAATTACGGCTTGCGCCCCTCCTGGTACTTCAGTCACCGACACGATCTCACCAGACGCGCGCACGCGGGAACCGGCTGGCACCGGCGCAATGAAGCGCGCCTTGTCTATTCCGTAGTTGATGCCCATCGAGATCCCACCGACATGCACGAGTTCACCTAGGAACGGTGCGCACAGCGACAATGTGAGGTAACCGTGCGCGATCGTGTTGCCGAATGGACCGGCCTTCGCCTTCTCGACATCGACATGGATCCATTGATTGTCGCCTGTGGCTTCGGCGAACCCATTGATGCGTTCTTGACTGAGAGTTGTCCATTCCGTCGTGCCGGTCAATGTGCCTGCGGCGCCGAGCAGTTCCTGAATTGATGTGAAAGAAGTCATGGTGAGGGTTCTAGCACTCCGCGCATAGTGGCCGCCACGCCGATCATGGGATGCCCAGCCAGGTCACCATCCCCCGCCCTCAACGATTGCGCACATAGGTTGCAGTCGATGTTTCATCGACATCCAGGCGGAATTCTTGGTGGCCCTGTCGATCCTGCGGAACGCATCGCAGCTTCGCTTCCCGCCGTCGAGGCTGTTGTTGGATTGCGCATTCTCCATCGCTCTAGCGGGTTTGTCGGCAACTTGGTTTCGTTCGATGATGGGCTCGTTGTTGTGCGCGGAACCACTGGCAGCGAGCGGTCGTGGAAGTACGCGCACGGAACCTTTGCGGTGGATGGTCGCGCGGTGCGCCTGATTCCGAACGCGTCCAAGTCGCCTGAAGGAGAAGTGGCCGATGAAGGTGCAACCGACGCAGGCCCGGACCTGCGTGGAGGCACCATTACCGATGCGCGCACTGCGTCCGGGAGCCGCGCGGTTCAAGGTGCAACAGCGCGCGTTGCGCGTGACAGTCGCATCTGGGTGGAGGGCGTCCACGACGCGGAACTAATTGAAAAGGTATGGGGTGACGACCTGCGCGTAGAGGGGGTGGTTGTCGAGCGCCTAGACGGGATTGACGAGTTGAGTGATGCTGTTGCTGCTTTCGGCCCGGCGCCTGGCCGTCGGCTTGGAATTCTTGTAGATCACCTGGTTCCCGGTAGCAAGGAGTCGCGCATCGCCGCGTCGATTGCGGACCAAAACGTGCTCGTGACCGGTACGCCGTACGTCGATGTGTGGGCTGCGGTTCGGCCAAAGAGTGTTGGTATTCCCGCGTGGCCCGATGTACCTATGGGCACACCATGGAAAGAGGGAGTGTGTGTGCAACTAGGCGTGGGTGACCCCAGGGATTTCTGGCGAGTCGTGCTCGGATCGGTAAATAATTGGGGAGACCTCGAACAGCCGCTTGTCGAAGCGGTTGAGCGTTTGGTGGACTTCGTAACCGGTTCTCCTACGATGGATGCATGACAGATACCAACACTTCGCAAAGCCCAGAAGCCTCTGCCAACATCCCGCCGGTCGGATGGTTGCGCGGAGTCATTGTCGATGCCGTCGACCCCGAGCGCTTGGCAACTTTCTGGGCAGGGATTCTCGGCGTTGAAGTGGCGGAACAAGTACCGGGATGGCTTCAACTCCGATTTGGATCCCAAGGATCGCTGATTGCATTCCAACCGGTTGAGGCAGCCGACCACAAACCCATTCGCATCCGCATAGACGTCGAGGTAGAAGATTTAGAGAAGGCCACGGATGGCGTCGTCGCACTTGGAGGAGAACTGCTCGAGATCGTTCGCTTTCGCCCCGGCGAAGAACACCGGTTGATGGCTGATCCCGAAGGTAACGAGTTCAATCTGGTGATGCCCTTCCCACCTGGTTTGCAGGTGCGATGACCCCACGCCGCCCCATAGATGATGCAGCCGTCGAGCCCTTCATGCGTGCGGCATTGGGCAGTGTGTCGATAGCCGGTGGTCCCGAGCCGCTCCAACTCGAGGTCCTAGACAAACTCGCGCGCCACGTGTTCGAACTCGACATTGATGTCACGACGTTGACCCCGCTTGACCCCGCCGGTGCGGCCGAAGCGATAGTTGATGAGCCAACGCGGTTGCGGCTTGTTCAAATGATGGTCGTCCTCGAACTCTTGAGTCACCCCGTAAGCCCCGCCGCCACAACGCGCGTCCATGAATACGCAAATGCTTTGCAGGTCGATGAGCCGATGGTTCACACTGCGCGCAAACTCGCGGATGGTCACATGGCATTGATGTACGCCGACATCATGAGAAACAGTTACTACACGGCTGAGGCGCGCCATGAAGTTCTACACGGACACTTCTGGCAAGTACTGAGATCGAAACTTGCGTATTCGTCCATTGTCGGCGATCACCGAATTGCGGATAAATGGCGATCGCTCGGCGATCATCCGGAGGGCACGCTGGGGCGCGCCACGTTCGAGTTTTACCGAGCGCACAACTTTGCCCTACCAGGTGAAGACCGAGGCATTGGCGAGATCGGTGCGCGCCATGACTTCGTACATATTCTTGCTGACTATCCGCCAAATCCTGAAGGTGAGATCGACACGTTCGCTTTCATCGCAGCATCTATGGATGATCCGAAGGGCTTCACCCAACTTGTCATGACGCTAGGGCTGTTTCAGAACGCGTCGATTCATCATGTTGCTGGCAAAAAGGTTGCGAAAGCCCGGGCCGACACGCTCGCCGATCCAGGAGCTTCTGACCGATTCGCCGATGCCCTGCACCGCGGTACCGCTTGCACCGAAGACATACTGGGAGGCATCGATCATTTCGCTCTGGCCGCTGAACAACTCGATCATCTGCGACTTCGTTTCACGATTTTGCCAAAGTCCGACGCGAGCAGCCCGGGCGCACTCGACCACTGATCCATGCGGTCCCGCATGGCATAGGAAGCGGTTCAGTAGCCAACCTTTTGGCCATTCTCGCTGGCGAGTGGCGAGACCGCTCACCGGCTGGGACTACGCGATCCCGTTACAAGGAGGCCATCAGTTTTTGCGCGGTTATTCGCTCTCGAAACCGGCGCCTGGGTTGAACTTCAGGACACGCGAGTTCTCTATGACGGTTCGCACCGTTCCGTCTGCGAATCCGTCAGCGGCGGTTGCTCGAATCTCGATGACTATTTCTAACTCGCCATCCGTCTGAAGGTTCACGAATATCTCGTCTGCTAGCTCCTGAAACTCTTTCACGGCTCGCACTGGGTCAAGACTCACGACTCCGTGAAAAACTGTCTGTCGTGCAGCGGGATCGGGACTACCTGGAGACGCTCCATCGCCGGACCCATCGCCGGACCCAAGGCCGTCGATACCACTTCCTCCATCTGGCCCCTGGCCCTCGGTCCGTTCATGCGGTATTGCATCTTCCGCCAACTGGATTACTGCGATTGACGGCTTGACAACCAAAGTCCCAGCGTTCACCGATCCCGCGCGTGACCCACCGAGAAGCTCCCCGTAACGCCCGTCTGTAAAAACAGTCGCTACAGCGAAACCGTCTTGTTGCCTTCTGATTCCCGCCGATCACTTATCTAGAGTGTCTCACCCTCGGTTTATGATACGAACATGCATTCGACCAGCGTTACCGGTGAGTTCAGCGGCCCCGGGGGGCGGGATCCGGTTGGGTTCATCAAAGCCGGTGTCGATGCGCTGTTGGAAGTAGATGTTTCGGAGCTTTCAGATGTGGTGTTGGCCGATCAATTGTTGGGGTTGCGGCGCCAAATAGACCGCCAAGAGGCTGGGTTTGCTGAAATGGCAGTACTTGCCCATAGGCGTGGGCTGGGTTCAATAGATGGTGCGTCTTCAACCGCTGCATGGTTACGCAACAGGGCTGGGATGAGGCACGGCAACGCAACCAAAGCCATACGGGTTGGTGAAGCCCTAGAAGTGATGCCCATAACGGAGGCCGCATGGCGATCGGGTGAGATCTCAGCAAATCATGGACGCTGGATCACTGAAGCCTGGGTAGAGGGATTCGAAGATGCAGCGCGAGCAGTTGAAGGGGACCTGGTTGCTCATGCAATGCGCGGTGAAATACGCGCTCTTAAAGCAGGACTGGAGCGCATTCGTGAGTTCACCCGTCCAGACACTGTGTTTGAACAGAGGGGCCTAAGTGTGAGCCGCACCTTTAGAGGTGCAGTAGTAGGTGACTTCACCCTCGATGCTGAAGGTGGAGAACTACTCATGTGTGCCCTAGAGGCATACACAGATCTACCAACGCCCGAAGATGAACGTACTCACTCACAACGTCGCGCAGATGGTCTAGTGACGTTGTGTCGTAACGCTCTAGATATTGGAACACCAGGCCATGTCGTAGGTACTGAACGACCACACGTTTCAGTCATCATTGATTATGAGACGCTTGTGCGTCTCGAGAGGGAGCAGCTAGCTAAGGAAGGTCGGGCAGGTAAGCCCGGCAGGGCAGGCAGCGCAGGTCAGACGGGTAAGTCAGCGGTGTGTGAACTTGAGCGCACTGGGCCCATTAGTGCCCAGACTGCTCGGCGTATTGCTTGTGATGCTGGAATATCAAGAATCATCATGGATCCGAATGGGATTCCCTTAGATGTTGGGAGAACTAGACGCACCATTCCACCGCCTTTAC
>SHUZ01000150.1 GCA_009694415.1 Acidimicrobiia bacterium | reverse complement strand
GCCCTGCGTGAGACGCCATCCGTCATTGAGTGAGCCGACAAGATTCTCGGCAGGTATGCGGACATCGGTGAAAAAGACCTCGGCGAAATCTGCTGCACCGTTGATGTGTCGAAGCGGGCGCACTTCGACACCTGGAGTGTCCATATCCACGATGAGCAGTGAGATGCCCTTGTGTTTCGGTGCGGCTGGGTCAGTGCGAACATAGAGGCAACACTTCTCTGCGATGGTCGCGTATGACGTCCACACCTTTTGGCCGTTCACCACGAACGAATCGCCGTCGAGTTCAGCGCGGGTTGAAAGGCCCGCAAGGTCGGAGCCCGCGTTGGGTTCGCTCATGCCGATGCACCAGACGGTGTCGCCGCGAATGGCTGCGGGTACAAGCGCGCGTTGGGCTTCGGTGCCGAACTCGAGGAGCAAGGGAGCGGCTATTGCGTATCCAGGGAAGTGCAGTGAACGACTAACGCCGCGGGCTGCCATTTCTTCCAAGTACACGAGGGTTTGCACGGGAGTCGCGTCACGGCCACCCAAGTCGCGGGGGTATCCGGGAATCATCCACCCGTGGTCGAACAGCGTTGCTTGCCACGCACGTGACCACGCTGGGATTGTGCCGTCGGAGCCTTCGGTGGTTGCGAAGTCGTAGCGGACTGATGCTTCAAGTGGAGCATGTTCGTCGAGAAACGCGCTGAGTTCGTCGCGGAAGGACTCCTCGGCTGGTCCCCACGCAAGGTGCATCAGAGCGGTGAATCAGTTCTCGATGGGCGGCATGAAAGGGGGCACGCCGGTGTCGAAGTCGGCGACCAGGGTCGCGCGCGCGTCTGTGAGCGAGGAGAGTGACCATACGTCGGTCGCTGTCGCCTCGGTGACAGGTCGCCAGCCACTCAACAATTGCGCTTGGCCACCACCCACCTTGAAGATCTGGCCGGTGATTCCGTTTGCGAGAGGTGAAGCCAACCAGATCGCCATGGCTGCGGGGTTCTCTGGGCCGAACCGATCGAAGTCGCCTTCCTTGCGCTTCATGAACTCGGCGGCAATCCCTTCGGTGAGGCGCGTGCGTGCGACGGGTGCGATGGCATTGACGCGCACACCGACGCGCTCGAGTTCGCGGGCCATGACGATTGTCATGGATGCGATGCCAGCCTTCGCTGCTGCGTAGTTGACCTGGCCTGCGTTGCCGTACAACCCGGACTCGCTAGTCGTGTTGACGATGGCAGCCTCTACGGGCGCGCCGTTCTCCTTGGAACACTGACGCCAATACGCAGCCGCGAACCGACTGGTTACGAAGTGACCTTTGAGGTGAACGTTGATGACAGAGTCCCATTCGGACTCGTCCATATTGAAGCTCATCTTGTCGCGCAGGATGCCTGCGTTGTTGATGAGAACATCGAGGCCACCGAACGTCTCTACAGCCTGTGCGACGAGCGCCTGGCCACCATCCCAGGTCGCGATGTTGTCGTAGTTGGCGACAGCGCGGCCGCCTAGATCGCCGATCTCGTCGGCCACCTGCTGGGCCGGCCGGGTGTCGGCGCCTTCGCCCGTGCTCTCACCGCCGAGATCATTGACGACGACGGCAGCCCCCTCAGCGGCGAGAAGGAGCGCTTCGGAGCGACCTATGCCGCGCCCTGCGCCCGTGACGATTGCAACCTTGCCGTCGAAGTGTTCCACTGGTGCTCCTTGATAAATGTGACGTGAGCGTCAGACACTACGGAGCGAAGTGAGATGCGCGCCAAGCGAGCGCTGCGCGCGGCGTCGATCTTGGCGAGAGAAGCGGCTGCTAGCGACCTTCGAAGCGGGCTTCGCGTTTTTCGGCGAAGGCGGCCATGCCTTCTACGAGGTCGGCCGATGCGGTGGCCAGCGATTGATAGGCGCCCTCTAGTTCGAGGGAGTCAGCGAGGTCGGTTTCGAATGATGTGTTGAGGAGGCGCTTGGAGAGACCGAGCGCGCGGGTGGGGCCAGCGGCTAGGCGCACAGCGAGGGCGTCGGACTCGGAGCGGAGCGTGTCGACATTGTCGCAGCAACGGTATGCAAGACCTTCCGAGACGGCGTCGGCACCGACTACTCCTTCGCCAAGCATGACCATTGCCTTTGCGCGCGGGAGACCGACGAGGCGCGGTAGTAGGTAAGCGCCTCCTGCGTCGACCACTAGGCCCCAACGATGGAAAGACCAGATGAATCGCGTTTCGGGGTGCACCAATACAAAGTCGCATGCGAGGGCGAGGTGGGCGCCGGGTCCGACGGCGGTGCCGTTGACCGCGGCGACAGTGGGCTTGTCCAACTCCCAGAGTTCGCGGATGAATGCTTGCACCCCTACGCGCAGCGCTTCTGCGGTGGTGCGTGGATCGAAACCAGGCTTGCCCGCTTGGGAGACCGTCGAGGCGGAGAGGTCCATGCCAGCGCAGAACGCGTCGCCTGTGCCCGTAAGGAGCACGCAGCGAACGTCGGGGTTCGTGCGCGCGTCGCGCAGGGCGGCGACGATGGCGTCGCGCATTGCGATTGTGAGCGCGTGTTTGGCTTCGGGGCGGTCGAGGGTTATGCGCAATACGTGGTCTGCGCCTAACGCGATGGTGATGTTGTCGGTCATCGGATGTTCGTCAGAATGTTGACAACACTTACACCGGAACCGCGGCCACCGACATTGTGTTGCAGCGCGAAGCCGTTGCGCATCGCGACTTGGCGGTCGTTTGCTTCGCCTCGCAGTTGCCACCAGCACTCTGTGATCTGGGCGATGCCGGTCGCGCCGATGGGGTGCCCCTTGGCGAGCAGGCCGCCGGACGTGTTGACAGGTATGCGGCCGGTAAGGGAAGTCTCGCCTTCGAGAGATGCGATGCCCCCCTTGCCCTTTTCGAAGAAGCCGAGGTCTTCGATGTCGAGGATCTCGGTGATCGTGAAGCAGTCGTGCACTTCGCACATGTCGATGTCGGATGGACCGACTCCTGCCATTGCATATGCGCGCTCGGCCGCGGTGACCGTTGCTTGCAGTCCGACGAAGTTGGTTTTCTCGTGCAGGTAGGGGTGGTCGGTGGCAACACCAAACCCGGCGACGAATACGGGATTGTCCGTGAACTCGTCTGCGCGGTCTGCGGGGGCTAGGAGAACGGCTGCCGCACCATCTGTTTGGGGGCAGCAGTCGAGAAGGTGGAGCGGCGAACAGACGGGAGGTGACGCGAGGACCTGTTCGATCGTGATTTCGTTTTGGAAGTGTGCGTATGGGTCGAGGGAACCGTTGTGGTGGTTCTTGACGGCGACCGACGCGAGCATCTCGCGGGTTGTACCGAACTCGTGCATGTGGCGCGTTGCGAACGGGGCGAAGAGAACCGGTGCGGTTTCGCCGCGGGTGAGAATGGGATGCCCTGCCGCTGCCCTTGAGAGCAGGCCTTCTTCGGTTGACTTGTCGCGCATCTTCTCGACGCCGATTACAAGCACTAGGTCGTGTACTCCCGATGCGACGGCCATCGCACCGACGCGAAATGCATCGGAGCCAGATGGACATGCGTTCTCGATGCGTGTGCAAGGGATTCCTGCAAGCCCGATGGCGGAAGGGACTGTGTTGCCACCGATTCCTTCTTGGCCCCACAACGTGCCGCGTTGTGTTGCAACGAAGGCGGCCTCGACAGATTGGGGATCAAAGCCCTTGTCGACCGCGGCGACTGCGGCGCGGAACGCGCCTGCAGCCATGTCTTCGTAGGACTGGTCGAACAGTTCGCCCATCTTGATGAGACCGGCACCGACTACAGCGACCTTGTTCCAACTCATGAAGATGCTCCCGTGGTGCGGCTACGCGCTTTCCATCCGTACACCGGTACGCCGCGTTCGTGGGCGTACCGACGCAACACCAAGTCGACGTGCGTTCCGATTTCCAGTCCTGTGCCATCGCCAACGACTTGCAACATGATGCGCGCGCCATCGTCGAGATCGATTACTGCGATCGGCAAGGGGGCGACGAAGGGAGCTGGCATGGTTTGGTTGATGACGAATGTGTGGACAATGCCGTGGCGCGCAAGTGGTACTGCGTCGAGTTTGCTGCCGCCGCACGACAGACAGACGGGATGGATGGATGGTGGTGTGTTGATGGTGCCGCAATCGGCACAGCGACCGCCAAGCATCTGAAGCATTTCGGTGGCACCGCGTGCGAATAGCGCGCTCTCTGGAGGTACGCCCATCGGGATGGTCTCGCCGGATGCAACCAGTTGCGCGCGGGCGCGCAGTAGGGCGGCGTATGTGGCGGGGCGACCTTCGGCGAGGGTTGCTAGCACAGCGGCTGCGCCGGGAACGGGGGCTTCGGCCGAGATGGTGATACCTGTGGTGCGTCCTCCGCCGAATGCAATGACCGCGACGGTGCCTGCCACATCTAGTGCGGGCGCCGCACCGAGGAGAGCGGCGGCTGCTCCGGAATCGCCGATGCATCCGTAGACGTCTGCAGAACTTGGAGTTGATGCGCCGAGAAGTTTTGCAGCGACCGCGCCGAGGCGGCCGTCGGGGTCCGGTAGTGACCAGGCCGTCGGATCGAGAGCTGCCAAGTGCGTTCCGACTTCGCCGATTACCGGTAGGAATATCTCTTCGCGGAAAAGGCGTGGGTCGTAGAGGTCGCGTGTGGCGGACTCGTTGTCGCCGCGGTAGCGATCTAGGAGCGGGTGGGTGCGCGTGACGCGGGCGGCGATGGTTGCGGTGCCACCGGACGCGGCCAGAACAAAGGCGACTGCACCCGCACCGCATCGTGTTTCAAAAGATGTGCCGAGTCCTGGGACGAGGGCATCGGAAGCCACGACGAGTGCAACGCGCGCAGAGCCGGCGGTGACGGCGTCGGTCGCGCTGAGTAGAGCGTCCATACCCGCGTGGGTGGAACCGGCGAAGAGTGCGCCGCCCGCATGATCGGAGAGCGAGAGGGAGGACGCGAGGACGGCATGGCTGGGTCCTTCAGCGAAGGGTGGGCGTGTTGTTCCCCACCAGAGACCGTCGACGGTGGATGCATCGATTCCCGCCGCGAGTAGCGCGGCTTGTGCGGCTGCAGCAGCGAGGGTCAGCGTGTCTTCGTCTGGAGCGCAGGCGGCTATTTGCGACCGTCCCCCCGAGCGATCCCACGAGGCAGCGATGTCGGCCGCCGCGATGCGCAGACTGGGGGCAGAAGATCCGAGGCCGAGGATGCGCGTGGGGCTTGTCACGGGGGTGACTCTAATAGCCGGCCGGCGAACGGCCGTCTGCGAGGGGTTAGAAGCGCTTTATACGCGCGATGCGTGGAAGGTCACCGCGATCGTTGCGGTCTGTGAGGCGCGGCCCCAACCATGCGGCGACTACGTCGGCTCCAGGATCGGAGAAATGCGTACCGTCAGGTCGAGCGCCATTGACCCCGTCGACGGTTTCCGAGAATGCGCCGTTTGGGCAGACGTGACGCTTGAGGTCGATGGGCACGGTAGACCGGGTGTTGTGCAAGCGCGCCAACATCTTGGGGTACTGGGCTTCCATGATCGTGTTGACGTTGTTGTCGCGCATACATGGTGGCGACAACCACACGACCGCGGCTCCGCGCGAAGAGAGAAGGTCTACGGCCTCGCGCCATTCGGAGACAACCCAGTTCTCGAGACGTGAATCGCTGGGCTTGATGAAGTCGGGGCCCCACACGTCGCGTTGTCGGTCACCGATGTCCCAAAATGTTGTGAGGACAACGACGACATCGGGTTGGAACGCATCTAGTTGTCTTGTCCATCGCGTTGCCCAGTTGGTGCACCCCTCACCTTGTTCCGTCCCGTACTGCCCTGCAAGGCGACCGCCGCGTGCAATCGGACACCAATAGGTGGCGCCGTTGAACACGTCGACTGAATTGCGAGTGCCCCAGCGTTCGATGCCGCGACCGAGCGTCTGGGACACGGAGTCACCTACGACCATGATGCGCTGCACGGGTGGCGGAGGAGGTGGAGGTGCAGCGGGCGCGACAGGTGCGGGCGGCGGCGCAGGAGTCGGCGATGGAACTCCGAAGAAGGGTGCCGG
>SHUZ01000149.1 GCA_009694415.1 Acidimicrobiia bacterium | reverse complement strand
AGCTCCCAACCGAGTTCGCCTACGTATGTGACCCGCAGCGCCAACACCGGAACGTCGGCGATGTCAATCCATTGTGCGGTTAGGTAGGGAAATGTTTCATTAGCGAGTGACGCGCTCGTGATGGGAGCAAGGACATCACGCGTACGCGGTCCCCACATGCCGAAACACGCGTACGCGGCGGTCACATCTTTTGCGACAACCTTGTCGTCGTATCCGAGCAAGTCCATTTGCTTGAGCAACCATCCAAGATCGTGTTGGCCAAAAGCCGTACCCGTGACCACTAGATACCGCTGCGCGGCGAGGCGCGTTGCCGTGAGATCGCATTCGATGCCACCTCGCTCATTGCAGAGCTGCGTGTAAATTACCGATCCAAGCGGGCGATCCATCTCGTTTGTGCAGATGGCATTCATGAAGTCGGCTACTAGTGGTCCGGTCAATTCCAACTTCGAGAAACTTGTCTCATCGAAAAGAACAACCGAGTCTCGACATGCGATCGCTTCTGCTCCGATGGCGGGGCTCCAGTGTTCTCCAGCCCATCCCACTGGACGCAGCGAGGCGTCGCCTTTGCTGGCATTCGGTTCGAAGTAGTTGGGTCGTTCCCACATGGACTTCTCGCCGAACACGCAGCCGAGAGCCGTTAGCCGATCGTATGCCGGAGACAGGCGCAGCGGACGTCCAGCGAAACGTTCCTCATTGGGATAGTGAATGTCGTAGTAGGTGGAGTAAATCTCGACCGAGCGGGCAACAGCGAGTTTTCGATCTCTGTATTGGGGACCGAAGCGACGAATGTCCATCTTCCACGTATCGAAAGTTGGTTCACCTTCAAGAATCCACTCTGCCATCACGCGCCCGACGCCTCCGGCACCGGCAATGCCGTGCGCACAGAACCCGGCCGCAACGAAGAACCCTCTTACGTCGCTCTCCCCGAGGATGAACTCGTTATCAGGCGTGAACGCTTCGGGACCGTTGATGAGAGAGGCAATCTCGGCATGCTCAACAAGCGGTACGCGTTTGCAAGCGTTCGCCATTAGCGGTGAGAAGCGGTCCCAGTCTTCCTGAAGAAGTTTGTTGTTGAAGTCTGCCGGAACTCCTTCTACGGACCACGGAGCAGGATCGCGTTCGTAGCCCCCGAGCAGCAGTCCAGCACCTTCTTGCCGGAAGTACACGAGGTTGTCCGGGTCACGTAACTGAGGCAACTCAACGCCGAGGCCTTTTATCGGCTTAGTGGTCAGGTACTGATGAGCCATCGGGACAATTGGTACGTTCACTCCTGCAAGGGCGGCGACCTGGGGCGTATACATCCCGCTGGCTGCGACAACGGTTTCGCAGCGCACCGTTCCGTGATCAGTGACGACGCCTAGGACGCGACCTTCGGCGACGAGGATGTCGACGACACGCACACCTGTCTCAACGGTCACGCCTCTGTCTTTAGCGCCACCGATGAAGGCGTAGGTCAGCCCACTCGGGTCCAGGTAGCCATCTGTGGGCAACCACGCCGCACCGAGTACTCCCGTCTTGTCCATCGGAGGGAAAAGGGCATGCGCTTCGTCCGGTCCAAGGAGCTCCATCGGAAGGCCGAACGTTTTAGCCCAGCCGTGCTGGCGCGAGAGCTCTTCCATGCGCTGTGGGGTAGAGGCGATTCGTAACGATCCGACTTCGCGCCAATCAGGCGAACGCCCTGTTGCTTCGGATTCGGTTTTCAACTGCCTGTAGGTATCGACGCTGTGCATCATCATTCGTGTGAGCGGCAAGCTGGACCGGAGTTGGCCGACGAGCCCAGCAGAGTGAAAGGTGGATCCGCTAGTAATTTCAGATCGCTCTATAACCAACACATCTGTACAACCTGCGCGGGCAAGATGCCACGCGATGCTCGCCCCCGCGACGCCCCCACCGATGACCACGACTTGCGCCTCGGTCTTCACGGCAACTCCTATTCGGTCGCGGCGGCGGCTTCGAGCAGAGAACGGTAACCGCGAGCGCCTGCGTTCGCGATCAAGCGGTCAAAGTGTTTTGATGCGTATCCGGCGTAGTCGAAGTCATGAGGCCTGTTCCCCTGCTGGACTACGGCCCACATCGATTCACGCGCATCGCTCATGATCTTCATCAGGCGCATTCGAGCGAGATTCTGGTGGGTGACTGAGCCGTGGTAGGCCTCAAGCAGTTCAACTTCAGCTTCGGGCGTAAGTGCGACGTTGACTGCGAGGTTCGCTAGGTCGAAGGACGGAACGTTCATTCCCGCGTACTCCCAGTCGAGTAGCCAGATCTTGGGACCCTCCTTCAGGAAGTTTGCAATGAGCAGATCGTTATGGCATGGCTTCAGTGCTTCTGGAGAGGCCTCGAATGCTTTGGAGATTTCATCGACGATTGCACTCACCCGTTGGTATGCATCTGGTATCGGAACTCCCAAGCCAACAGCTGCCGCGCAGTGGAGCCGCGGGACGTCGAACGCGTTGAAGTCATGCGCGAGCGGGGGACTGTTGTGAAATGCGCGGAGCATCGCGGCGATTTGGTGTATCACCTTGGAGTCCGAGAAGTCAGTCGGTAATAGCGCCTCACCGTCTATGAACCGCGTCACCAAACATTCTTCCGGTTCAATGAGTGTCACCACCTCGGGAGCGAAACCGAGGGCCGTGGCCCGTTCGTTCGCGATGCGTTCTATCTGTCTGTCGATCTCTAAGGACTGTGTGTTTCGACCTGGCAGTCGGACTACAAAGTGTTCCCCGTTGATTTCGATTCGGAGGTTTCGATTAGTCATCCCTCCTTCGATATAACCGATGATTTGAGAGTCGTCGCTCCAGCCCGGTACCCGGCGTAGAACATCTTCAACATCAATTTCACCTGGCACTCGAAACCACTCCGCTCTGAACGTTTTCCAACTACTCGGGAGTC
The DNA here is from genome assembly GCA_009694415.1 of Acidimicrobiia bacterium. Taxonomy (GTDB): domain Bacteria; phylum Actinomycetota; class Acidimicrobiia; order IMCC26256; family JAENVU01; genus SHUZ01. The sequence goes on along the minus strand of SHUZ01000149.1, from coordinate 3,191 downwards.
ACGTAGGCGGCAGTTATTCCTCCGTCTACAACAAGTTGAGCACCCGTCATGAATGATGACTCGTCCGACGCAAGGAAGAGCGCAGCGTTGGCCAACTCTTCGGCGAGTCCGAGGCGACCCATTGGAATGTGGACCAAGCGGCGCTGGCGTCGCTCGGGATCGCTCATCAACTCTTCGAGCATTGGAGTAGCAATTGGACCGGGACATAGCGAGTTGGCGCGAATGCCTTGACGCGCGTATTCAACAGCGATTTCGCGCGTCATTGCGAGGACCCCGCCCTTGCTCGCCGTGTACGCGATCTGTGCCGTCGCAGCGCCCATGAGAGCGACGAACGAAGCGACATTGACTATTGATCCACCGCCACTCTCGAGCATTGCTGGGATGCCGTACTTACATCCGAGCCAAACTCCCTTGAGGTTCACATCCATTACGCGAGTCCATGTGGACTCCGGTGTCTCGGTGACGCCGCCATCATCCGACGGGAATATCCCTGCGTTGTTATAGAGCACATCAAGTGCACCAAATCGGCTCATCGTCGCACCGATAAGAGATTCGACTTGACTCGAATCTGAGACGTCGACTTGAACGTAGAGCGCTTCGCCACCGGCTTGCTCGATTGCGGCGGCAGTTTCGCGTCCGGCAGTTGCATCAAAGTCAGCGACGACTATGCGCGCTCCTTCGTGGGCGAAAAGCACACTCGCGCAGCGTCCCATGCCGTTACCTGCACCCGTGATGAGGGCGACTTTGTCGTCTAGCCGTGCCATTAGTGCTCCAATAATTAGATAGAGATCACCGCCTGCGCCTGTCCCGGTGCCGTAATGTGCGAGAGTGCCCGACGATACGACGAATAAAGAAGATGCGCTGGGGGAAACTACCGCGGTGCCTGCCCCAATGCCGGAGAGCGAGCATGAAGATCAACGTTCGCACCGCTTGGCTAAAATCGAAAGTTTGCGCGCTGAAGGCCGCGATCCATACCCAGTGCGCTACGAACGCACCCACACCGCCGGGGGGATACGAGCCGCGCACGAGGGGCTAGCTCCTGGTTCGGAGACCGAGGATCGTGTGCGTGTCGCGGGTCGCTTGATGCTACTTAGGCGGCAGGGAAAGTTGAGTTTTGCCACCCTTGCCGACCGCGACGGACAGATACAGCTGTTCGTGAGCACTGGCAAGGTAGACGAAGTTGCTCATCACGAGTTCGACCACTTGGACCGCGGCGATTGGATCGGTGTCGAGGGCACCGTGATGACGACTCGCCGCGGCGAGCTGTCGATAGCGGTGGATCAGTTCACCCTTCTCGCTAAAGCGGTTCGACCACTTCCCGATAAGTGGCATGGACTCACTGATACCGATACGCGGTTCCGACAACGGTACGTGGATCTGGTCATGAATGAGGAAGCGAAACGCGTCGCACTAATTCGCATTAAGACGATTTCGCGGATACGCAAGTTCCTAGACGGCCGAGACTTCCTCGAAGTCGATGGCCCTGTGTTGCAGACTTCCCAAGGAGGCGCGACCGCGCGCCCGTTCATAACGCACCACAATGCGCTGAACTTAGATATGTACCTGCGGATCGCCCTCGAACTACACCTGAAGCGGCTCATAGTCGGGGGCCTCGACCGTGTATTCGAGATCGGAAGAGTGTTTCGCAACGAGGGAACCGACACGACTCACAATCCAGAGTTCACGATGCTTGAGGCGTATCAAGCACTTGGTGACTACAACGACATGATGGAACTGACGGAGAGCCTCATCGTCGAAGTGGCGCGTCCCGTGCTTCCTGATCTCAAGGTGAAGTACGGCGACTACGACCTCGACTTCACGCCGCCGTTCCGCCGTGCAACGATGAGCGCGCTCATCGAAGAGGAACTTGGAGTGCATTTAGATCCAAGTATGTCGGTCGATGAAGCCCGCGCTGTGCTCGACGGTTTACACGTCGGGTATGAGGCTGACTGGGGTAGCGGCAAGCTGATGAACGCCGTTTACGACGAACTACTGCAAGGCAAGATCATCCAGCCCACCTTTGTGCTCGATCACCCGCGAGAATGTTCGCCGCTGGCTCGCAAACACCGTGACGATCCGCTCCTTGCCGAACGGTTTGAGTTGGTCGTGGCAGGCCATGAATTAGCAAACGCATATAGCGAACTCAATGACCCGATCGATCAGCTTGTTCAATTTGAAGCAGAGGCAAGCGCCAAGGCGGGCGGTAATCTAGAGGCCGGAGACGTCGACCTTGACTATGTGCGTGCGCTTGAATACGGGATGCCACCGACGGGCGGCGTAGGGATCGGGATCGACCGGCTAGTGATGTATCTAACAGGGACACCGAGTATCCGTGAAGTGATTCTCTTCCCAACTTTGCGCCCGGAACCTGGCATGGTCGGAGTTACCGAAGCCGGCGGGCACGCACGCGCCGCGTCTGACGCAGGCGAAGAACCTCCGGAGATGGCAGCAACTGTCGCCGCGCTCGTTACGGCGCCCCCTCCGTTGCCGCGACCATCCCGCACGCCCGTCAGGGTTATTTCATGGATCTTTGGTGTCGGGGGACTGCTCTCAATGATGGCCGTGGTTCCATTTTTCCATCGCGGTACGCAATTGTTTCGCGACGATGTTCTGTCGGCGGGCAAGCGACCAACTGGGACCGTTGCCGTCGTGTTGATCGGTATGTTCATGCTGCTACTCGCGGATCAACTTGTGCGCGGGAAACATCGCGCTTGGCAACTAGGGATTGCTCTAGCTGCCGCCGGATTCGTAGTCCATGTCTTGCGCGGTGGTCTCCTGGTTGGACCCGCATATTTCGGCATGCTGTTGGTCCTGTTGGTGATTTACCGCGATCGATTTCGTGCACCTTCCGACCCTCCGTCAGCGCTTCGCTTGTTGTCAATCGTCCCGAAGTATCTCTTTGGCGTTTATGCGTTCGGGATGCTTACGTTGTTCGTAGAGCGCGGAAAGATCACCCCGGATCTGACGGTCGGCGGCATGCTCTCAACGATTTCACTCGGGTTGGTAGGTGTATCCGGTCCGTACGAATCCACGAGCCACCGATTCGACATATTTTTTGGTGTATCCCTGTTGGCTCTAGGGGTTCTGGGCGCCGTAGGGCTGTTCTTTCTCTTGCTGCGCCCCCTAACGGTGCGCGATCCGCATGTAGCAGAAGAATGGTCGGCTGCCGAGAGCCTCGTGCGGCGTTATGG
>SHUZ01000010.1 GCA_009694415.1 Acidimicrobiia bacterium | reverse complement strand
AGTGTGTACCCGCACGAACTCCTGGTCGAGACAGTTGAGACTTTCGGTAAAGCGGTAATCCCGCAGTTCGACACCGACCCAGAACACTCAACCAACCGCTACCGAAAAGCCGCGGCAGACCGGTTAGCCGCCTCATAACCGTTTTCAGGCGGCGGCGTTACTTGATGAGATTGATGATGTTGAACATCGGCAGGTAAAGGCTGATGATCATTCCGCCCACCAGCACGCCCATCGTCACGATCAGTATCGGCTCAATGAGCGAAGTGAGAGCATCAACCGTCGCTGAAACTTCGCTGTCATAGAAATCTGCGATCTTGTCGAGCATCTCATCGAGAGCTCCCGTCTCTTCGCCTACTGCGATCATCTGCACAACCATCGGTGGGAACACGTCGTGTTGTTCGAGTGGCCGCGCCAGAGTGTCGCCTCGCTTCACCGCTTGCTGCGTGTCACGCACGGCGCGAGCGACCACTTCGTTCCCTGCAGTTAAAGCGACAATCTCCAACGACTCAAGGATCCCAACGCCCGAACGGGTTAGGGCGGCAAGCGTGCGAGAGAAACGCGCCAAGGCCGTCTTGCGCAAGAGACCTCCAAATACCGGCACCTTCAATGTGAAGGCGTCCCACTTCGGCCGCCCATGCGGGCTCTTGACCCACCGGTAGAACAGCCAGCCGAGAATGGCGCCGCCTACCGCAACGAAAATGAAAAAGCGCTTAAGGACGTCTGAGATCGAAATCAGAACCTGGGTTGGCATCGGCAACTCGCCACCTAGGTCGGCGTAGATCGTTTTGAACTGGGGAACGATGAACAGCAGCATCGCCGACGCGATCGTGAGACAAACGACAAGAACCACGATCGGGTAGCTCATCGCAGACCGAACTTTGCGGCGCAGCTCAACTTGTTTTTCGAGCGTGTCGGCGAGCCGCATCAACACCGCATCCAGGACACCACCGACCTCGCCAGAGCGGACCATGGCCACATACAAGCGGTTGAACACCTTGGGGTGCTTCTGCAGGGACCCAGACAGGGAACTCCCTCGTTCGACGTCCAAGCGTATTTCACCAATGACCTTCGCTAGCGCGGGGTTCTCGGTCTGTTCGCTCAGGATCCTCAGCGCCCGAATCAACGTCAAACCCGAATTAATCATTGTCGCGAATTGACGGGAGAAGACCGCAACGTCCTTGGTCTTAACGCGGCCGGAGAGTCCGGGCAACGAAATGTCAGCAGTCAGCTTCTTGTTGCCACGCTTTTCGATCTTGATGGGCGTGTAACCCATCTCACGCAACTTGCCAACAACAAGTTCGGCATCATCTGCTTCAAGTTGCCCTTCGACGACCTTACCTCGCTGGTCACGAACCTTGTATGCGTATGTCGTTGCCATCAGCTATCCCATTCCACGTTCTGAACTAGTCGGCGTAGATCATCTTCGTTGCTGCACCGTTCGAGGCCCACTTCCAGCGAAATTCGGCCGCTTCGCACGAGGGAGCCGAGATCTTGGTCTATCGTAACCATCCCCCACTTAGCACCTGCTTGCATCAGGGAGTAGATCTGGTAGATCTTCCCCTCACGAATCAGGTTTCGCACTGCAGGCGTAGCTACTAGTACTTCGGACGCAACTACGCGTCCGCTGCCGTCGGGGGTACGCAATAACTGCTGAGTGACTATGCCCTGCAACGAAGATGCGAGTTGCACGCGAATCTGCTGCTGTTGGTGGCTAGGGAATACATCGATAATGCGGTCAATCGACTGGGGCGCATCCTGCGTATGCAGTGTCGCGAATACGAGATGGCCAGTCTCTGCTGCAGTCAATGCCGTAGAGATCGTTTCCAGATCCCGCATTTCTCCAACAAGTATTACGTCCGGGTCTTGGCGGAGAACATGGCGCAGCGCTTCCGAGAAAGAACGTGTGTCTTCTCCAACTTCGCGCTGATTCACAATCGCGCGTTTGTGCGTATGGAGAAACTCGATAGGGTCCTCCACGGTCATGATATGAAGGGCCTTTTCGCGGTTGATTATGTCAACAAGGGATGCCAGCGTCGTCGATTTCCCGGAGCCAGTAGGGCCAGTCACCAGAACAAGCCCACGCGGTAATTCGGCAAATTTTCTTACCGCTGGCGGTAGACCAAGTAGATCAAAGTCGACTATCTCGTAAGGGATGGCACGCAACACGGCGCCAACTGAATCCCGCTGTAAGAAAACGTTCACGCGGAAGCGACTTTGCCCGGGGAGCGTGTACGAACAGTCAAGTTCTAGATCGTTTTCAAATTTCTCGCGCTGCTTCTGCGTAAGGATCGCATACACCATCTCGCGAATCTGTGACCCGTTGAGTTTGTCCACGCCCGGCACTAGACACAGTTCGCCGTGTACTCGAATTACCGGCGCGCTACCCGCGGCGAGGTGCAAGTCAGAACCATTTTGCTCAACAACCATCGCGAGCAGTTGATTGATGTTTATGCCATCCGGACTGGTGGGATCTTTGAAAACCCCGCTGGACGTGTCGAGGTTCGGTGCGGCTTGGCCGAATACCGAATCGATCGCGTTCTGAATCTCATACCGGTATCCAACCGCAGGAGCTATCTCATACCCACTCGTTGCACCGACCGCAGCAACTGCCGCTTCGTTACCTGGGTCGGGGAATGCGACGACGAGCCGTGGTCCATCGAAGTCGACTCCGAGGGCAGTGTGCTCACGCGCTACTGCCTCGGGAACCATCACCGCAGCATCGGGGTGCACGGCGTACTCAGTGAAGTCGACGAACCTCATGCCAACCGTCTCGGCCATCGCAGCCGTCAAATCCTTCTCCGAAACGAGTCCATCGCGCTCCAGCACCGCTGGTAACGGATCCCCGGTCCTTCGCGACTCGGCCGTAGCAAGTGCGAGATCATCACGACTCAAGACGTGACGTTCTACGAGAAACTCACCTAAGACCCGCGCCTGGCTTGACAGCATGCTCTCTCCTTGCGGGACCTATCGACCGAAGATACCCCTGACTGAAGGCTTGGTCGGGGTCAACTCGGCAACAAATATTGCCTGAATGGTTAATTCAGTGCGAGAACGGTCCTAAACCCGCTGCAGAATGGTGCCGATCACGACCTTAGATTTTTGGGTAAGACTGTTACCCAGAGAACGGGTGCATTACCCGAGAGGCAAGAACGAAATGCTGGGACTTCCCTTATGACTACTCAAAGCGTGGACGACACGTTTCTGCCGCGCCGCGGCGAAAAAATTTCCCCGGTCGAACAAGTCGCGAACAACGAGGCAGTTCTCACTAACGACAATCCAACCATCCCTCGAGTCAAAGTGGATGAGCGCGAAGTGGATGAGCGCGAAGTGGATGAACCCACGCCTGAACCCACGCTGGATGCAGCCGACGAGATCAGCCAACTCCATGAGGAGAGCGAACGCCTGTTAGCGGTAATCGATCGACCGCTCGGCTTTCCATCGCATCGCCGCAAACTGCAGGCGGCGCTACAGGCTGAAGGCGATGCTCTACGCAAAGCTGGCTTCCATAGTTACACCGAATTCCTAATTGGAACCGCACCGTCCACCGTGCTCGAAAGCTTCTCTCCTGACCCACCAGTGGAAGCGGAGCCGGCAGTTAGGGAACAACCGGAAGAACCATTTGAGGTCGATGGCGATCCCGATGCACCCGAACCCGTGCTTGAGAACGAACGCGTGTCCTCTCTAGAAGCTGATCTCATAGATGCCCGAGCGGGTCGCGAAGCAGCAAGCGCAGAGATCGCCATATCCAAAAGCGAAATCCGAAGACTCGCTTCGGAACTTGAACTGGCGCGCTCCGACCTCGCAACGGCGCTCGCGCCGCCTCCGCCACCACTGGCGGCCGTGGCGCCGGCTAACGACCGACGTGTTGGGCTTGAGTCCGATCTTTTTGCTCTAGAACAACGATTGATGCGCACACGAGCGAAACGCCAGCGCATTAGGGACGAAATCGCCGACGAGCGGCGTCACCTGGGTCGCGAGCGCCAAGCCGCAGACCAGGAAGTTGCGTTGGCCCGTCGAACGGTGGAGCGCTTGCGCCGGTCCTCTGAGTTGGAAGCAAAGGCCGTTGAAGATCAGGCTGAAACAATCGCATTGGCATTGACCGAGGCAGCAATTGACGAAGCAGATGCAATCGTAGCGATCGCAACTTCAGAAGCAAACCGCAGACGGCAACTCGCCGACGGTCACGCTGGGCGTGCGACTCGGAAGATCGAAACCGTGAAGGCACGGCTCGAACTGCTGCGATTCGAAACGATCGAACTTTCGCGCGTCCTCTCCGAGATGCTCGCCGAGATAGTCACAGATCTCGGCCCCACAGATAAACGCGACGACTAAACAGCCGATCCATGCTTGAGCTTTAGGCGACTACTCGGAATACCTCTTCGAGGCTTGTCATCCCCGAACCGACCTTGCGAAGTCCGTCCAATTTCAAAGGGATCATCCCCTGCATGACCGCGGTTTTCTTCAGATCATCGGTAGACCTGCCCTCGATTATGAGGCGTTCGATTTCTTCGGACATGGGCATCACCTCGTGTAATGCGAAACGACCGCGATAGCCAGATTTCCCGCAAGCAGAACAGCCGATAGCGCGACTCAAGACCGGCCAGTCACCGATGGTCTCCATGGGCCATTCCGCAGCCAATAGTTCCGCCTCCGAAGGCTGGTATTGCTCCTTGCAACGCTCGCAAAGTTTGCGCGCGAGGCGTTGCGCTACGACACAGTCGAGCGCGCTCACGACGAGAAAAGGTTCTACGCCCATCTCGATCAAACGCAACGGTGTCGAGGCGGCGTTATTGGTGTGAAGCGTGCTCAGAACGAGGTGGCCAGTCAACGATGCCTCAACAGCGATGACGGCGGTCTCGCGATCCCGAATCTCACCAACTAGGACGACGTCGGGGTCAGAGCGCAGAATCGATCGCAATGCCAATGCAAACGTCAGCCCGGCCTTTGGGTGGACCTGGACCTGATTGATTCCACCGAGCCTGTACTCAACGGGGTCTTCGACCGTGATGATGTTGCGCTGCACCTCGTTCAAAATATTGAGGGTCGCATACAGCGTTGTCGACTTGCCAGAACCCGTTGGTCCGGTGACGAGGATCGTTCCGTATGGCTTGGTGAACGAGGCTCGATATCTCTCCAAAACATCTGGCAAAAAGCCCTGATCGTCAAGCGTCAGAAGGGCTTGATCCTTGCTCAGGATCCGCATTACAACCTTCTCCCCGAACACTGTCGGCAACGTCGCAACACGAAGGTCGATGGGCTTACCCGCCACGGTCAAGGAAATGCGCCCATCTTGAGGAACGCGTCGCTCGGCAATGTTTATGTCCGCCATAACTTTCAACCTGCTGATTACCCCAGCCTGAATCGCCTTAGGCGACCTCATCACCTCATGCAATACGCCGTCAACGCGAAAACGTATTCGCAAATCTTTTTCAGCCGGTTCCACGTGAATATCTGAAGCCCTGTCTGCAACGGCTTGCGCGATCAAAAGATTGACGAACTTGACGATCGGCGCATCCTCGACAATTTCGCCAACGTTCGCAATATCTTCATTGCCGCCCAACGCGTCGGCGGCTTCCTGTGCGATCGTGTCGACTTCCGCATCGAGGCGGTGGAAGCGATCGATCGCATCTTGAACTTGTCCAGCGGTCGCTACGACCGTGCGTATATCCGCGCCCGTGATCGCTCGCACATCATCGATGGCGAACACGTTGGATGGATCCGCCATCGCAACGACGAGTTTCCCGTCTTCATCCCAATAGATGGGCAACGCCTGATAACGCCTAGCGAGACTCTCCGGGATTACGCCGGCCACCGTCGCGTCGATGGCTTGGTCGGCGAGGTCAACGAAATCAAGGCCAACTTGGCGCGCCAGCGCAGCGACAAGATCCGCCTCCGCGATGTGCCCGAGATCGATCAGGACGCGTCCAAGGGGCTTGCCACTCTTCGATTGAATAGCAATAGCCGCGTCAAGTTCGGCTTGGGCTACGAGACCCTGTTGGAGGAGCAGCGTTTCAAGCTGCGCGCGTTCGGACACTCTTATGTATCGACGGCCTTGAGGCGAGGTTAAGGGCGGCGATTATATCCGATTCCCTCTTAAGCGCAATAGCATGACAAACCGCTTAACTAACGTATACAGCTACTAACGCATGCTTTTCGTGGATTCCGGGCGCCCTAGCGATGCAAAGTTATTGAACGCCCCCTGCCGCTGCTGCTCGCATGACTTCCAGGGGGGCAGGAACTCCTGTCATTTGTTCGAAAGCAAGTGCTGCCTGATGCACGAGTATGCCAAGCCCCCCGACGACTGCGGCTCCAGCGCCTTCGGCCACCTTCATGAACTCCGTGCAGAGCGGTTCATAGACAAGGTCAATTGCCCACTGACCTTCCCCCGGAACGGGAAGTTCGGCGTCGGCCCGCCCGCCGGGAGTCAACCCAGTCGCGGTCATTCCAATCGGTGTTGCGTTCACAAGTACGTCGGCTCGCGCCGCCAAGCGCACGGCGTCGGCCCACTCTCCAGTCGTCCCATTCGGGGCCAGGGACGCTGCGAGGGTTCCGGCTTCTTGCCTTCGCGCGACAACGATCACTTCCGCGGATAGCGACGCGACCGCCCTCACGACTGCGCGTGCAGCGCCTCCTGCACCCAGAACAAGAACCGTCTGATCGGTTACATCCAGTCCTGCCTCTTCGATGCATGCCAGGAAACCTGCACCGTCAGTTGAGTCGCCCCGCAACTTTCCCTCGCCGTCCAATACAACGGTGTTCACACCGCCGAGTGCAACAGCTGTTGGGCTCAAGTAGTCGCACGCTCGCGCGGCAGCGTCCTTGTGTGGCATCGTCACATTGAGGCCACGGATCCCAAGGGTCGACATGGAACCGACTGCAACATCGCCGAGGCCAGCCGGTACCTCCAATCCGACATACACCCAATCCAAACCGACCTCGCGATATGCGGCGTTATGTATCTGAGGCGATCGTGAATGACGCACCGGTTCGCCGATCACGCCAGCCAACTGGGTCCTTCCCGTGATCTCAGTCATCCGAGCAATCCCAAGGCGCGCGCTTGGGCGACATTGCGTTCGTGTTCGGCATAGGTATCGGCAAAACGATGTTTCCCGGAAGGGTCTATCAACACGTAGAACCTGAATGTCACAGCGGCAGGATGCTGAGCCGCTTCGAGAGAAGCCGCAGATACCGTCGAAATGGGGGTAGGTGGTAACCCCTTAACGCTATAGGTGTTGTATGGCGAATCACGCGTGAAGTCGGCATCCGTCAACGGGCCCTCGCGAAACCCGCGTGCGTACAGCAAAGTCGCATCAATCTGAAGAGGCATGGCATCGCGCAAACGGTTTTCAACGACAGCAGATATCAGCGGACGGTCCTCGTCAAGACGTGCCTCGGTTTGTATCAAGGATGCAATTATCACAGCCCGGTATGGATCAGGAGCGTCCAATAATCCGGCCTTCGCTGCACGCTTATCGAAGGTAGCCACCAGCGTGCGTAACAGATCTTCTTCGGTTTCATATTCGGTCACGTAATAGGTGTCCGGCCAAGTAAGGCCTTCGAGCGAAGTCACATCCGGCGGTTGGAAGCGCGAACGAATGACACCGGAGTTCGCTGCATCTAGAAACTTTTGCGCGTCCAAGCCTGGCACCTCACCGACGCGTGATGCGATCATCGGAATTGTCAAGCCTGGCGGCAAAGCCAACTGCGTATACGAGAGTTCCGGAACCTCTTCGAGGGCGGCAACTGCAGATCGCACACCCATTCGTTCTCTCAACTTGAACCGGCCCGCTAAAAATGGACCTGCTTGCGAGTAACGCGCATATAAACGAAACGCGAAGGCGGACCCGATGACGTCGCGGCGCGCGAGTTCTTTGCCTATCGCTTCATTTCCCGAGCCCTCTACTATTTCTACCTGCCGAGTTGCTCCGGGTGCCCCTGGAGGATCTAGCTGATACCAAAACCAACCGATCGAAATGGCCGCCACGACGACGAGCAGCGATGCAACGCAGGCCAAAGCCAATACAAGCGATCTGCGTTTACCCGACTTCCTGTCGACTTCGATCGGCACCTCTTCCCCATCGTCAGGGACAGGTGAACTAGATGGGGACCCGGGATTATCCATGGCTATCCAAGAACGATTGAAGCATCACTGCGGCCGCCACCTTGTCGACGATTTTCTTGCGATTTTTGCGACGCACTCCGGCCTCGATCAAAGAACGTTGCGCGATAACTGTCGTAAGACGTTCATCGAACATCTCGACCTCAATCGTTTCCGGCACTAGAGCGCGAATCGCATCACATTCTGAAATTGCAGAGCGTTCGGCGGGTCCTTTACGACCCGACAAGGAACGCGGCAGACCCACCACAATTTTCATCGCATCGGCATCAACCGCCGCAGCGATGATTGCTTTGTAGTCCGCGGCGGGATTGCCTCGGCGCTCGATTACGAGATAAGGCGATGCGATAGTGCCAAGCGGATCGGAAATTGCAAGGCCGATGCGCCGCTCTCCAAGATCTACGCCCAAGGTGCGGCTCACCCAATTGAGCCTATGGCCCGCTCTGCCTCGGCCGTGACCAGCGCCATTGCATCGTCGATTCCGGCGGTTCGTGGGCCACCACCGACAACAAGATCTGGACTCTTTGCCGTTCCTCCGCCCAAAGCCTTTGCAGCGGAAGCAGCGATACCCGCTGCAGAAACCCCTAGTTCAACCAGGTCCTTCGTGACGGCGACAGCCAGTCCAGCCTTCTCTTTATCCGGCGCCAGTCCGATTACCGCTACTACTCCGCTGTCGAGTGCATTCCGTGTCGCGATGACCAGACGGCGGAGGTCATCGGGGCCCAAGCCGTCACGTCGCACTGCCACCACGCCCCCTCTGGCTGTTACCGCGAGGGTCGCGCCATCGACGGCTGCTTGGCGGACACGCGCTTCATCAAGTTCAGCCGTGAGTTCTTTGACTTGCGCGACCAACCTCGTTACGCGTTCACCGATTTCTTGAGGCGTGACATTGAGCATGCTCGCAGTCGCACGGATCAGGTCTTCTTCTGCTTGAACCCGCGCTAGTGCCGGTTCACCTGTCACCGCCTCTATGCGCCGTAGGTTCGCCCCGATGGAGCCTTCACTAACGATCTTCACGGGTCCTATGAATCCGAGCGCATGGACATGCGTACCACCGCACAATTCGAGGCTATGGTCCCCCGCTTCAAGTACGCGCACAACTTCGCCATACTTGTCGCCGAAGAACGCGATTGCTCCGATCTCTTCAGCGTGCGCCTTGGACGTTTCGTAGTGGCGCACTGGCGCGTTCGAAATCACTTCGCGATTCGCCATCGCTTCGACCAAGTCCAGTTGAACCTGAGTAACAGGTTCATGGTGGCTGAAGTCGAAGCGGAGTCTGTCCGGAGCAACTAGCGAACCCGCTTGCTTCACCTGCGGTCCCACTACTTCACGTAGCGCCCAATGCAGTAGGTGAGTAGCCGTGTGGTTCCGGCGAATCGCGTCGCGACGATCGCCGTCAATAGTTGCTTCAACGGTGTCTCCCTCAGAAAGCTCACCATCGACAACCGTGGCCCTATGGAGCGTTAGCAATCCAGGCAAACCATATTGAGTATCGGTCACTGCCAACTCGATTGTTCCTTCGCCCTTGAGCGAACCGACATCGCCGACCTGACCACCTGATTCCGCATAGAACGGCGTGCGGTCCAAGATCACGTCGATAGCGCCGACGGCAGCGTCCGCGCGCCCGATCCGTTCGCCGCCAGCAACGATGGCCAAGACAGTTGCACTTGTTGAGTACTCCTGACGCCCTGTAAACATCGTGGCTCCATGCTCGTCGAGCACTTCGCGGTAGAGGTCTATGGGTGCCGCTGCCGAACCGCCGGCGACCTTGTGTGCCTCCCGTGCACGCGTGCGTTGTGCATCCATGTTGGCCTGGAACCCATCTAGATCAACAAGTCGGCCCCGCTCCTCGGCCACCTCGCGCGTGATATCAACCGGATAGCCAAGGGTGTCATGCAGGAAGAAAGCCTTTTCGCCGGTTACGTCTCCGTCGGCGAGCACTTCGTCTAGCAAGTCTTCGCCTCGCTGAAGCGTGCGACGAAATCGCTCCTCTTCCCTGCGGATGATCGTCGACACATGTTCGTGGTGTGCAACGAGATCTGGATATGCGGAACCCATTACTTCCACGGCGGCGTCTACAAGAGTCGGAGTAACGAGTTCCGTGCCACCTAATCGATAGGCATGACGCACGGCGCGTCGAATGATCCGACGCAACACATATCCGCGCTCTTCGTTGCTTGGCACGACGCCATCAGCGACAAGGAAGGTCATCGTGCGCGCGTGTTCGGCAAGAATTCGCAAGGAAACATCTAAGTCGCTGCCGGGAAACGTGCCGTAACGAGTTCCCGTTACCTTTTCTGCGGCAGCAAGGAGCGGGATAAAAACATCGATGTCCCAAATCGAGTCGGTGCCTTGGAGCACAGCGAGATTGCGCTCTAGCCCGGCTCCGGTGTCGACGCTTGGGCGCGGCAGCGGTACGAGCTCGCCATCAGGCTGAGCGTCGTACTGCATGAACACAAGGTTCCAAATCTCGACGAACCGTTCCTCTGACCCCATTGCCGGACCCCCGGGAGCCCCAAATCGATCTCCCATGTCCCAGAAAATCTCAGAACACGGTCCACACGGTCCAGTGTCTGCCATGCGCCAAAAGTTGTCATCACCGAGCCGCTGGATGTGGTCCATCGGAACGCCGACCTTCTCATGCCAGATGGCCTCTGCTTCATCATCGGTCTCGTGAACCGTGATCCACAGGCGTTCCGCGTCGAGACCCAGCACCTCGGTGTACAACTCCCATGCGAACGGGATCGCTTCTTCTTTGAAGTAATCACCAAAACTGAAGTTCCCCATCATCTCGAAGAAAGAGAAATGGCGATTCGTCCTGCCGATGTCGTCTAGGTCGTTGTGCTTGCCGCCTGCCCGAACGCACTTCTGGATCGAAGCAGCCCGCGGATAAGGGGCTGGCTCCTCGCCCGTGAAGTAAGGCTTGAACGGCACCATCCCTGCGACGGTGAACAACACCGTTTTGTCGTGTGGGATAAGACTCGCGCTAGGAACTTCGGTGTGGGAACGCGCAGCGAAGAACTCTATGAAGGTTCGTCGGAGCGTTTCCGCGGTCAGTGCCTCCATGGAACGACCAGAGTATGCGAAACAGGTTCGTCGCTAGCCATGTTGCGCGCCGTCGCGGAGTTCCGCTTCACGCGTGCGCATCGCAAGGCGGCCTTCCGCGACCGCTTGCTTAAGATCTCGAACCGTCCCGCCAACGGTGCCGTTCACCCGCTCCACAAGACCTGTCGGTGTATATCGTCGAGCAGCAGACTTGACCTTGCGGGCGGCGTAAAGCGATGAACCGATGCCGGCGCCGTAACCAACGACCATCCAAAACGCTCGCTTGGGTATCATCGTGTTCCCCTACCTTCGCTGCTTCGTAAGCGGGCGACCGCCTTCTTCGTTCCCGTACCGAGTGCCATTACTTTTACCACCGGGTTAGTGACGGTCTTCGAAACGAGCTTCGATGCCATATCAATTCGTCCCCCTACCGATTCCGCTGCCGTCAAAAGTGCGTCTACGCGGTCGACTTCGTTCTCGGCATCGCGTAAGGCGGATCGCATCTCGCCGACGATGCGCGTGGTCTCGACTCTCAACTCATCGACTGTGCGCCTCAATACGCGCAACGTCGACGCCACCGACATCAGCGCGAACAGCAAGCCGCCCAACAGCACGGCGAGTAGCACAGCACCCGTGGCGGCCATCCACTCCCCAACACTCACTGCGTTCCCTCTTCGTTTAGTTCAGTGGGCCTGCGGTCAGTATCTCCACCGCGCCCAGTCGGTTCCCAATATTTTTGATCGGCTGCCTCTGGCGGCAAGTAATCCTGGTCCACCCATCCGCCGGGGGCATCGTGAGGATAGACGTACCCGTCGCCATACCCAAGGGTGCGAGCGCCCGGGTAATGGGCATCCCGTAGATGGTTTGGCACGTCACCCACCGGCCTTGTTCGGATATCCACCATCGCGGCCCCAAAGCCAACTGTCGAACTGTTCGATTTAGGCGCATTAGCAAGGTAGACAACGCAGTGGGCGAGATTGAGTTGCGCCTCCGGTAGGCCCACGTACTCAACGGCATGCGCCGCCGCCGTAGCCATTGTCAACGCATTGGAATCGGCCATGCCGATGTCTTCCGATGCGAGGATCACCAAGCGTCTTGCAATGAACCTCGCATCCTCTCCGGCCTCGATCATCCGCGCCAACCAATAGAGCCCCGCATCGACATCCGATCCGCGAATCGCTTTGATGAAGGCGGAGATAACGTCATAGTGCTCGTCATCTCCGTAGCGCAAAGCCCGCATAGCCAAAGCGGCTTCCGCATGTTCAAGACCGATACATGCGTCAGCAGATGGGTCCTCGAGTGCAAGTGCACACGCAACATCGAGACTCGTCAACGCGTGGCGCGCGTCGCCTTCTGCCCGATCCGTTAGATGGTGCAGAGCTTCTGGTGAGATTCGAAGCCCATAAATGCCGAGTCCACGCTCTTCGTCGATTAGCGCGCGCTCAAGCAATTTCTGTAGGTCGCCTACCTCAATCGGTTGAAGTTTGAACAACGTAGACCTGGACAGCAGAGGTGCAGTCAAGGAAAAGAATGGATTTTCGGTAGTAGCGCCTACAAAAACAATTAGGCCTTCCTCAACATGCGGCAGTAAGGCATCCTGCTGCGTTTTATTGAAGCGGTGCACCTCGTCGAGAAACAGAATTGTTCCCTGTCCGCGCTCACCGATCCGTGCACGCGCCCGCTCAACTACCTCGCGCACGTCCTTGACTCCAGCCGTGACCGCGCTGAGGGGTTCAAAAGCCTGGCGTGTTACTCCAGCAATTAATCGCGCGACCGTTGTCTTGCCGGTTCCCGGGGGACCCCACAAAACGACGGACGACAAGCGGTCGGATTCGATGAGGGTTCGGAGAGGGCGTCCTGGGCCGAGCAAGTCATGCTGGCCAACTACTTCGTCTAACGTCCGCGGACGCAGGCGAGCTGCCAGAGGGGCTCGCTGGCGAATCCGCTCTTCGGCGGCTGCACTAAACAAGTCGGCCATCGCGGCACCCTATCTAGATGCTCCCTTGGTCCGCGGACGCACGGAGATTCCGAGCTCGGCAAGTTGACCCGCGTCGATCTCGCTCGGTGCTCCAGTGAGTGGATCGGATCCGGACTGCGTCTTGGGGAAAGCGATTACCTCGCGAATGTTTTCTTCGCCAGCGAGCAATGCAACGAGGCGATCCACACCAAACGCGAATCCTGCGTGCGGTGGCGCTCCAAAACGGAAGGCATCTAGTAGGAATCCAAAACGATCGTGGGCCTCTTCGGGAGCAATTCCTAACAGCGAGAAAATCTCCTGCTGCAGTTCCGATTGATGAATCCGCACGCTACCTGAACCAAGTTCCCATCCACTACAAACGAGATCGTAAGCCTGGGACCTAACCGCCAACAGATCGCCACCACGAAGAAGGTCTAGGTCATCGGCATGAGGCATCGTGAAGGGATGGTGCGCTGGCGTTGGCCGCCCATCCGTCCCGATCGCTTCGAACAACGGAAAGTCGACGACCCACAGGGGGGAGAGATCGCCGCCTATCACTGGCTTCCCGAGATCAAGACGCAGAACGCCGAGCACACGATTAGTCATCCTGCGCTCACCCGCCACGATAAGCACGAGATCGCCGGGCACGGCTCCGAGAGTCGCGACTATCCCCTGCTTTTCTGGCTCGGACAAAAACTTGGCGACCGGAGCCTCGAGGACCGTGGTGCCTCCCTCTTCACGAACCCGCATCCAAACCAGTCCTGCCGCCCCAAGTTTCTTCGCCCGCTCCACCAGTGCATCGACCGTTGAACGCGAGACCTCACCTTGAGCACCGACGCAAATCCCCTTTACCGCCGGAGCCTGAAACGCCCTGAACTCCGTTGCAGCGAAAATGGGGCCGAGATCGACGAGTTCCATTCCGAACCGAACATCAGGCTTGTCGGAGCCGAACCGTTCTTGCGCATCGTGCCAGGTCATGCGACCAAATAAACCCGGACGTTTCCCCGTAACGGCTTCGACCGCCGAACTAACTGCCTCGGATACGACAGCCATCACATCATCGGCATCGGCAAACGACATCTCGGCGTCGTACTGCATGAACTCAAACTGGCGATCGGCCCGTAGGTCTTCGTCGCGTAGGCATCGAGCGATCTGGAAGTAACGGTCGAGGCCACCAACCATTAGCAGTTGTTTGAACAGTTGCGGACTCTGCGGAAGGGCGTAGAAACTCCCGGGACTGAGACGCGAAGGAACGACAAAATCCCGCGCGCCTTCCGGAGTGCTTGCGATGAGCATCGGCGTTTCAACTTCAACAAAGTCCTGTTTGGCCATCGCATCCCGCAAGGCCGCATTCACCCTCGCCCGAAGGCGAAGGTTGTCTTGCATCGCTGGTCGGCGCAGATCGAGATAGCGGTACCGGAGGCGGACCACTTCATCGACATCGTCGGCACGGTCCGATAATGGAAATGGAGGAGGCTCTGACTCGTTCAATACTTCGAGCGACCCTGCCGGTACTTCTACTTCGCCAGTTGGCAGATCAGCATTGACCGTCCCCTCGGGGCGCGGTCGCACTGTGCCGCTGACACGCAGCACCCACTCACGCCCTATGCGATGCACGACATCGCCAAGCGTCTCTGGGTCGGCAACTACCTGCACGATGCCCGAAGCGTCACGTAAGTCAAGGAATACAACGCCGCCGTGGTCACGGCGCGCCGCGACCCACCCGGCGAGGGTTACCTCGGCACCAACATCATCGGCACGAAGTCCACCGACCATCTGCGTGCGCATCATCGGCTTAGGTTCACTCTCTTATCGTGCAACCACACCGCAAGAGAAGCGCGCTGCACTTCTACCTGCTCCCCTGTTTCCATGTCCTTAACAGCGACGGCATCGCGGGAAGCCTCATCGCTACCGAGCATGACACCGAACCGCGCTCCAGAGCGATCTGCCGATTTCCATTGCGCCTTCAACGATCTTCCGTCGAACGCCCGGTCTACTGCTAACCCCGCATCGCGTAATGTCCCGACCAATACGAGCACGTCGGTGCTTCGCGTCGGTCCACATCCATCGACCACAAACGCATCCAACGTTTTTTGGCTCTTCGCAACGTCTCCTTGTGAATCGATTGCGAGCAAAGTGCGTTCTATGCCAGCGCCGAATCCGATCCCTGGCGTCGGATCTCCGCCCATCTGTTGTGCGAGACCGTCGTACCGACCTCCACCACCAATCGCGTTCTGCGCCGAATCTAAAGCCATGCTCTGGAACTCGAAGGTTGTGCTCGTGTAGTAGTCGAAACCTCGAACGAGCCGCGGCATCAACTCGTAGTCGACTCCGAGTGCCGAAAGCCCCTCTTGAACGCGTTCAAAATGATCGCGTGACTCGGTGGACAGATATTCCGTCAGTTGCGGCGCACGCTCAATAACGTCTTGCCATGCTTCCAACTTGGAATCGAGAACCCGAAGTGGGTTCCCTTCGGCTCGTGTACGAAAATCGTCGCCGAGTCCATCGACGTGTGCGAGCAGGTAACTACGCAGCGCCAATATATACTCGGGACGGCTCTCCGCATCGCCCATTGAATTGAGCAGTAGTCGAACACCTGTAAGCCCGAGGTCGGCATAGAAGCCGGCCAATAGGGCGATCACTTCGACGTCGGCGTCGGAGTCGTCTGTTCCCAAAACCTCGACACCTACCTGCCAGTGCTGTCGGTAGCGCCCTTTTTGCGCGCGCTCGTACCGAAAATTAGGAGCGACGTAAAACACCTTCCACGGAGGCGTTGGGTGATGCTGGACATAGGCGCGGACCACACCAGCCGTGCCTTCGGGCCTCAACGCGAGCGAGCGACCGCCCTTGTCCGTGAGCGTGTACATCTCCTTGGAAACGACATCGGTGTGTTCACCCACGCGTTCAAAAACCTCGACATGCTCGAACATCGGTGAGATAACTAGGCCAAATCCGGCGTTCTGGGCCCGAGCAGCGAACCTGCTCACTAAATCTACCCATCTGCCCGATTCTGGCGGCAGTACGTCGTGGATACCCTTTGGAGAGCGGAACTGGTCGGTGTCGGGCGGCACAGCGCGGATGCTACCGCTGCCCCCCACGATATTCTGGGTCTGTTGCCCATAAACCGCCGCCGCCATTCAGAAAGACGGCGATCCTGCCGATAGACCACCACAGGAGGATCGTGTGAGAGGTCGCAACAAGACCAGAAATCCGCGCCCGCGCCGCACGGCGGGGGTAGGAACGCGGCCAGAAAACCTAGGAACACGCGCGCGCGGCGAGACCGGCATGAGCCTCATCGAACTCGTTGTAGCCCTCACCCTTTTGGCCATCACCATGACCGCCATGATGGGCACGATCGGCGTTTCTTTCAAGACCGTCCAACTCGCTCGAGCACGCCAGGTTGCCGAAGCGGCGGCCAACAAGCGCCTAGAGGAACTCCGTGATGTCGACTATCCCCAACTTGCACTCGCGACGTGGCCGGAGCACAACGCTTCCGTGAACAACCCCGATCACTTCGTAACAGGATCGAACTACGACTACTCGGGCGAGGGATCCAGTGAACCGATGATCGTCGAAACTGACCCTGCCGGGCCTGTCGTCCACATTGAACCTCCCACGGCCGTCGGTGGAACCGTCCTGAATGTTTACCAATACGTCACGTGGGTCGATCAACCAGAAATTTTAGGTAGTCAGAACCTCAAACGCATCACGGTCGTCGTCGAGTATGACAGCGTCGCGATCCCCGGAACTGCTCGTCTCTTACGTGAATCCGTTCTGTTCACGCCAGGCACCGTCACGGTGTCGCCTCCCTCGGCCTCATCTTCTACGACTACGTTGCCTCCGCCAAGTACCACAACCACCACTGTTCCCCCCGGCGGCTGCGGTTCATTTGATTTCATCGGCGGGGCTGGCTCAGGCAACGAGTTTACAGCGGTCCCCAATGTCACGCTTTCAATAAACATGGCGGGGTGTGGCGCACCGATCTACCTGAACTTCTCGAACAACGGCATTTCTTGGGGTTCAGACGTCATTTACGACCCGCTGAATCCAACGGTAGCGTGGACCATCACCGGGAGCGATGGACTCCGTGCGGTCTCCGGACGCGCGCGTATCGGGCTATCTGGGATTCCTTGGATCCTCCCCCAACAAGACATCATTCTCGACACAACACCGCCGACTATTCCCGGAGTGCTGAACCGCACGGTGTCGTGTTCCGGTTCCACCAGAACCGTCAACCTCTCTTGGTCAGCGTCATCAGACCTGTACCTGGTCGGATATCGCGTTTACCGAAGTACCGACGGCGCTACATGGCAAGCGCTCAATTCGACTTCCTCGACCTACGCGACCGATTCACATTCCAAGACACTAACTTCCGTCCGTTTCTATGTAAAGGCCTACGACAGTGCAGGTAACGAGTCCAATGCAACTAACACGATCTCCCTCGCAAAAAATCAGTGCAGCTGATGATCGTGGCCGCTCTGGCGGCTTCACGATCATAGAGTTGATAATCACTTCAGTTCTATTGATGATCGTACTCGGCGTGATTTTCTCATCCCTGGAAGAAGTCGTAAAGGCTGAGGCATATACAGCGGACCGCACGGCATCGATCGACTCGATGCGCGTCACGCTCAACCGCATGACGCGCGAAGTACGCCAAGCATCCAGCATCGACGAGGCCGCGTCTACAGCGACACGAATCGAGTTCGATACCTACGGGAACGGCGTACCGCGACATGTGATTTATGACGCAACAGGCACAACGCTCACTCGAAAGATTGATAACGGAAGCGCTGTTCCTGTATTGACAGGCTTGGCTACGACGACAATGTTTACCTACGTCTCTGCACCCCCGGTGCCCGGTGCTCAATGGGTACAGATAAATGTCCAGGTTCGCCCGAAACGGTCGCCGGAAACGATCCTTATCCTCGACTCCGAGGTCAACCTGCGCAATCGAAACGGAGCCTAGACATGACTACAGCATTTGATCGGCGGTCTGAACAAGGCGTCGCGATGGTCACAGCGATACTCGTTATGTTCGTTGTGTCCATCCTCGCAGTCGGAATGATGTACACAAGTTTCCATAACACGGCCTCCTCGGCACGCAACCGCTCCTGGGGCCAAGCTCTCCATGTCGCCGAGTCGGGTGTGCACCAGGCGATCGCCTACCTCCAAAACACCAAAGGAACTGTGCCCGTAGGGACAATCTCGGGGGCAACTGCCGATGGCACTTACAATTACAGGGTTTTGCCACTCGCTCGCAATCGCTATCAGATCGATTCTGTCGGTACGGTTGGCGCAGCAGGAACGCTCCAGAGTTCGCGACGCCTGCGGGTGACGATGGCTCCACCAATGTCCTTCGAGTACGGACTGTTCTCCCTGTCAGACGTGAACACCAAGAACCAGAACGTGATCTGTGGCGACGTTTGGGCTAATTCGAATGTGCACGTCCAAAATGGCGATGCGGTGCGTTCGGCGGAATTCGGCGGCTGTCCCGATGGTTCTGCGGGCGATGGAAGCGTGACCGCCGCCACCGGATACATCGAACTAGAGAATAACTCGATCATCGAGGGGGACGCCTGGTCTGGCGGCAAGAACTCCAGCGGCGCCGCGATCACCCTTAACAACAATGCCGAAATCGGTGGGCTGGCGAAGGGATCATCTTCCTCCCCTGGTTGCGGAGATGACCCGGGCCATTCCTCGTACAAAATAGTCAACCAAGGAACGATCGGCGGAACAGCAACTACATGGGGAACGATTACCGGTGGCGGCCCGACGGGCGGAAGTTTCGCCTTGACATGCACTGCTGCAGCTGCGACGAAGCAAATGCCAACTTTTACCTACAACGCGAGTAACTATCCCGCAGGGACTGTGCATGAATACACATTCCCTGCCGATTACAACACATTCAACAGCTACATATCCGCGAACAAGAGCAACCTCTCGGGTGTTTTCTACATCCAGGGGGGTGATGGTTCTACGCCAGTAGAGCTAGGCGACGTATTGATTGGCGGCGACCTTGTAGTGGTTGCCATGAACGCTCCGATCTCCGCCATCAAAAATATCGGCGTGGTCGCGGGAAACACGTCCGACAAACTTGTGGTACTCGCTTCATTTTATGCGACTGATGCGACAACTTGCACAACAAATAGTGGCAACCCCGCAGACTGTGCCATTGGAATTAAAAATAACTTCGCACCTAGCGACGACAGCGTCACCGGCGGCGATAACACCGCAGTGCTGCTCTATGCACCCAACGGTGCGGTGTCCTTAAAGAACAGCGCCAACTTCTTGGGAGCCATCTACGCCAATAATATTCAGATCAAGAACGTAATGCATATTACGTATGACCCGCGCGTAAGCCAGATTGTCGGCTTCGGAGCCACGACACTCGACGTCGATTTATGGCTCGAATGCGCACCGGGCGAGACAACCACACCAACGTGCTAACTGACATCTCAACTGCGGCCGGGTAACACTCGATTCGCGTCATATACGGACTTGACTCGTTTGACTGCTGCAAGGATCGAGTCGAGGTGTGATGGATCTGCAAGTTCGAAATCGAATCGAAAACGCGCAACGCGATCTGGGGACGTCTGGCTATTACACGCCAGGATATTGACGTGATGTTCCGCCATCGCGTGCGCCACATCGCGCAGTAGTCGAGATCGGTCGAGAGCCTCCACCTCGACCGAAACGACGTAGGTTCCTGGAGAATCCAAATCCCACTCAACTTCAATCAGGCGTTCCACCTGCGATGCGAGACCACTGGCATTCGCGCAATCGGAACGATGCACAGAAACACCGCGTCCGCGAGTGACAAATCCAATAATCTCGTCGCCTGGAACGGGAGTGCAGCATCTCGATAGACGCACCAGTACGTCGTCAAGGCCTTCGACGTGTACCCCTGCCGATCTTCGCCGCACAGCATCGCGGCTTGGATTGCGAGCCGTAACAGGCAACTGCTCTTCGCCTCCGTCAAAATCACGGCGCACGCGTTGCGCGACGGCGCGAGCGGAAACATGGCCTTCGCCAATCGCCGCGTTCAAGGCATCCAGGTCGGCGTAATGGAACTCACCAGCTACGTCTGCGAGAACTTGCGATGAAGCGATCTTTTGAACAGGAAGCCCTTCACGACGGAGCGCCTTGATCAGATCCTCGTGCCCCGCGTCAATCGCATCGACGCGCCGCTCACGCGAGAACCATTGACGGATCTTGGAACGCGCCCTCGGCGTCTCGGCGAAGCGAAGCCAATCTCGACTTGGGCCAGCACCTTCGACCTTGCTGGTGAATATCTCGACGGCGTCACCAGAACTCAGTGCCGAGTCGAGCGAGACGAGGCGCCCATTGACCTTTGCTCCGATACATCGGTGACCGACCTCAGTATGTATGGCGTACGCGAAATCAACAGCGGTAGACCCTGTAGAGAGTGTGACCACTTTGCCTTTCGGCGTGAAAACAAAGACCTCACCCTGGTCGAGATCTACCTTCAGGGAAGCCATAAATTCAGCTGGGTCGTCGGTTTCTTGTTGCCAATCGACAAGTCGCTGTAACCAGACCATGTCATCCGCTGTAGCGCCCGCGTCGTCTTCCTTGTAACTCCAGTGAGCGGCTACTCCATATTCCGCACGGTTGTGCATCTCCCGGGTACGGATCTGTATCTCCAAAGGCTTTCCGCCTGGACCGACAACCGTCGTATGCAACGATTGATAGAGGTTGAACTTCGGCATCGCGATGTAGTCCTTGAAACGGCCTTGTACCGGCCTCCACAAGGCGTGAATCGAACCGAGTGCGCCATAACAATCCTTTACGGAATCACAGACGACACGTACTCCGACCAGGTCTTGTACCTCATCGAATTCCTTGTTCCGAACTACCATCTTCTCGTAGATGGACCAGTAGTGCTTAGGACGCCCGCGAACATCTGCTTCGATATCCAGTTCCGCGAAGCGAGCGCGCAGTTCGCTCAGCACTTGGTCGAGGCTGTCGTCGCGTTCCGGAGCCTGGGTCGCGACTAGTTGTTCGATCTCCGCGTATCGCTTCGGATAGAGGACGGCGAAAGAGAGATCTTCGAGTTGCCATTTTACTTCGCCAATCCCGAGTCGGTGCGCGAGCGGAGCGTAGATATCGAGTGTCTCTTGAGCGATCCGTAACTGCTTCGCTTCGGGCAATGATGCGATAGTCCGCATGTTGTGTAGCCGGTCTGCCAACTTAATCAGCAGGACCCGAATATCCTTCGCCATCGCGACCAGCATCTTGCGTAAGGTCGCCGCCTGTTGCGCCTCACGCGAGTCGAAATGAAGACGATCCAACTTTGTTACACCTTCGACGATCGTCGCGACATCGGAACCGAACTCGGTCGCGATTGTTTCAATGGTCAGCGACGTGTCCTCGACTGCATCGTGGAGTAACGCTGCTGCAACTGTCACGTCGTCAAGACCGAGATCGGCGATGATCAGCGCTACCCCCAACGGATGGGAAATATAGGGTTCGCCTGATCGCCGCACCTGTTCGACGTGCGCCTTACCCGCAACTTCGTAGGCGCGCTCAATTAGGGCGGTGTCCGCCTTGCGGTGCCGATCCAAGTACAACGCGACAAGTGGCGCAATCGCGACCTCGACCTGGTGTCGACGCCATGGCAGAACGGACCGTCGATCGACGGTCCGAGTTCCGGTGTGAGGTGGCTCCGTGAGGCTCACTACCGCACCATTGTCGCGCGTGGGGGCTGACTACCTGCGACGGCGAGATTTCGGCTGGCGAGGCTTCGGTTGGATCAAGGCGCCACTTTCTGCTGTCGTTTCAGGAGTCGTACCGGCTTTTGAAGCCGGTACAGCCTGTGCCTTGTCAGCAACTTCCGCGGAACGAGTGCCTATTTCTTGCTTGCTGGCCCGCGACATCGATCGTTCTTCAAGAGCGCGATACCGGGGTTCGCGTTCCTTCCACCAAGCGAGAATCGGCGTTGCGACGAAGATTGAGGAATAGGCACCTACTAACAAGCCGACGAAAAGCGCTAGACCGAAGTCGCGTAACGCTAAGGCCCCGTAGATTCCTACGCCTACAACCAACAGGGACGCGACCGGCAACAACGCTACGAATGATGTATTGAGAGAACGCATCAACACTTGATTGAGGGACCGGTTTGCCATTGCCGTATATGTGAGACCGCGCACCGTACCTACCTGCGGCACATTCTCCTTGATCTTGTCGAACACAACGACAGTGTCATAAAGAGAGAACCCGAGAATCGTGAGGAAAGCCACGACGGTCGCAGGTGTTACCTCGAATCCCGTTATCGCGTATACCCCGATGGTGACGAAGACGTCATGCACCACCGCCACGATCGCCGCTATCGCCATCTTGAACTCGAACCGGAACGTGAGATAGAGCGCGATCACCAGGAAGAAAACCGCCAGCGCTTTGAGCGCCTCGCTACTGACCTTCGATCCCCAACTGGGACCGACCTCAGACACGCTCACGGCGCTGACGTTTACACCTCCGAACTTCGCTAACGCAGCTGTCACATCTTCCTGTTGTGCGCGCGTGACATCACCGCTCTCGACGCGTACCTCTTCGCCGCCGACGATCACAATCTTGGCTCCACTTACACCAACGCCATCTAACAGATCGCGGATCTCGCCAGTAGAAGGATCTTTAGCTCCTACGGTCACCTGCCAAGCCGTTCCACCCGTGAAGTCGAGCCCAAGGTTGAGCCCGCCATGGACAACAAGGCCGACAACGCTGGCGACCAGGAAGATGCCCGAGACAAGCGCCCATCGCCACTTGCGACTCAGAAAATCGAAATAGGTATCTTCGTGATAGAGGTCTTTTAGGGTGTGGCGGCGACCGTCGGGGCGGCGCATTAGACGGTTACCTCCCGTGCGTCTAGCCCGGCAGAGATGCCTACGACCTTCGCCGTAACCAGACCCTTACGCCGCGCCATGAAATACACGATCGGGTGCATAAAGCAGTACGACAGAACCAAGTCGAGCAGAGTCGACAACCCGAGCAAGAAGGCGAACTGGCGCACTGAACCGATGGCCATCCAATAGAGAACCAGGGCGCCGATCAAGGACACGAGGTCGGCAGCGAGGATCGTACGGATTGCGCGGTCGAAACCGCGGTCGACGGAGGAACGAACGGTTCTCCCCGTGCGTACTTCATCTTTAAGTCGCTCGAAGTACACGACATATGAGTCGACCGTAACGCCGACCGAGACGATTAGACCTGTGATACCTGCCAGCGTGAGGGTAAGCCCGATTGACTTACCTAGGAACGTGATCAGCGTGTATATCGTCATGCCGGCAAGCGCAAGACCGATTACCACGACGAGCCCCAGCACTCTGTAGAAGAGCAGCATGTAAAGGGCCACGAGCGCGAGTCCAATAATTCCTGCCGCAAGGCCTGCACGAAGTTGGTCGCTACCGAGTGTCGGAGAAATGCTTTGAGTGGTCAGTTCCTCGAGTTGGACGGGCAATGCGCCGAAGCGAAGCACGGTTGCCAAGTCCTTCGCCTCTGATTCGCTGAAGTCGCCCGTAATCTGCACGCCCGAACTATCGAAAGAGCCAGTCTGGAAGGCCGGAGCCGATTGAACGACACCGTCAAGAACGATCGAGACCGCATTCTGTGGTGGTTGCTTTTGAAACGATGTAGCGGCCAACTCATTGAACTTCGCGAGGCCGTCACTGTTTAGCTCGAGGTTCACGGCCCAACCCGACCCTGGTTCGAACTGAGCGGTGGCCGTGTTGATGCCCTTACCGGTCAATGCGGCAGGACCCAACTGGTAACGGATCGCCTTCTTGCCGGTTTCCCGACCAGGTAGGACCACCGTCGCGTCGGCAACGTCTTCTTCGATCGAGGTAGTCGGAATCGAACTTGGAATGGTCGTGGTTGTTACAACTGCGCCCGCCACAGTCGTTGTTGTCGTCCCGCCCGATTTCGTAGTTGTGGTTGTTACCGGTAGATCGGGAGGCAATATTGCCAAGACCGGCCGAAAGCGCAACTCGGCCGTCTTGCCTACGAGGCGACGAGCCTTATCGCGATCTTTCACTCCAGGAAGGGCAACGACGATCTGATCGCCATCGCGCTTTACTTCAGTCTCCGCCACACCAAGACCATTGACGCGGTTTCGAATTACATCGACCGCTTTGTCTAGAGAACTCGATCTGGGCGTGTCTTTGCCGACCGGTGCTAAGCGAACTTCGATGCCACCCTGCAGATCGAGTCCGAGCACTGGCACATTGCCCGAATAAAGAGTCGCGCCGAAGGTACCGCAGATCACAACGAACGTGATGATGAGCAACCATAGGTTTCGCCGCATCTGAGTTCTACCCTTGCTCTGCGTTCGTTGGCGGCACTTCAACAATTCTCCGACTCGCGACGGCCTCGCGTGCGACGGTTACCTCAACGCCTGGGGCGATGGAGAGTTGCATGGCCTCGTCGTCGAACGCGACAACTGTTCCATAGATCCCCCCTGCGGTGATGACATCGTCGCCGATCTCGAGACTCGCTATCAAGGATTGGCGTATTGCGAGACGTCGCCTCTGCGGGCGCACGACGAGAACGAAGAACAAGACGGCGACTATCGCCATGTATATAAGAACTGGGACCATTAGCTCACCGTTTCCGCGGGATGCCGACGGCGCAGACTAGCGCGGGGACTACTCATCGAAGAGGCGCGCGCGCCCGTCTGGCCCAATCTGCTCCGGTGCGCCGATGTGTGAATACCCTGCCGACGTCGCAACGCGACCGCGGGGAGTTCGGAGGAGCAATCCTTGTTTTAGGAGGAAGGGCTCATAAACATCCTCGACGGTATCCGGCTCCTCGCCAACAGCCACCGCAAGCGTTCCTAGTCCCACAGGATTGCCAGCGAACGTAACGCAGAGAGCACGCAGAATGGCCCGGTCAATCTTGTCTAGCCCAAGTTCATCAACTTCGAAAAGTGCTAGCGCATCGCGCGCGATGTCGCCATCGACACGTCCGTCGGAGCGGACTTCTGCATAGTCTCGAACGCGTTTGAGCAACCTGTTCGCGATTCGCGGTGTGCCGCGAGCCCGCAACGCCAATTCGTTTGCTCCCTCCTCGTTTAGCGGAACACCAAGGATGCGAGCAGCCCTTACGACAATCGCTTTGAGATCTTCGACTTCGTAGTAGTCGAGGCGAGCAACGAACCCGAAACGGTCTCGCAGCGGCCCGGTTATAAGGCCCGTGCGTGTCGTTGCGCCTACAAGCGTGAACCGTGGGAGGTCTAAGCGAATCGAACGCGCTGACGGTCCCTTACCGATAACGATGTCTAGTTGGAAGTCCTCCATCGCCGGATAGAGAACCTCTTCGACCACACGCGGAAGCCGATGGATCTCATCTACGAACAAGACGTCTCCATCATCAAGGTTCGTGAGGATCGCCGCCAGGTCGCCAGCCCGTTCAAGAGCTGGACCACTTGTGACGCGCAGGGCCACTTCCATTTCAGCCGCGACGATGCCGGACAAACTTGTTTTACCTGTGCCCGGCGGACCCGCGAAGAGAATGTGATCTACGGCTTGGCCACGCTTACGGGCTGCACCCAAAAGGATCTCGAGATGCTCTTTCAGCTTCGGCTGCCCCACAAACTCATCCAAACGACGTGGCCGAAGTGTCGTCTCCTCAGCGGCCTCGGCTGGTTCTGCAGAACTATTCAGGAGTTCTTCTCTCATGCGGCATGCCCCCTAATCACGTCCGCACCGCCAAGCGTTGCAGCGCCGCGCGCAAAAGTTCTTCGACCGTTCCTTCAGATGGAAGAGCACCGATCACTACACGTACCTCTTCGGAACCGTACCCGAGCTCCGTCAAGGCGGCCCGAACCTCTGAACGCGCCGATGGAGCTGAATCGATATCTCCACCGAGGTCTATATCAGGAAGCGCGAGCCGTGCCTTTAGATCAACCATCAGTTTCTGAGCGGTACGCCGACCAACACCTGGAACGAGGCATAGCGCGTCTAGATCATCGTCGGCCAATGCGCGACGTAATGCGTTCGGCGCGTACGTAGACAGGACGGCCAAGGCGAGCTTCGGGCCTACGCCGGAAGAGCCGATGAGTATCTCGAACGTGTCGCGCTCGTCTCGCGTGAGAAAACCGAACAGAGTCATGGCGTCCTCACGCACGTGAAGATGCGTAAACAAGAACGTCGAAGTGCCAGGTCGCAACTCCGCCACGGCTCCGAGCGGGACGAGGCACCTATAACCGACTCCCCCAACTTCGACGAGCACTTCTCCAGTTAGTTGACCCTCAAGAACAGTTCCTCGCACGGAGCCGATCATCGAATCGCGTCCCTCGCCAAAGCCGCGGCGACGGCGCGCTCGTAGCCAGGAGCCGGACTGGCGACAGCATTGCGCGCGCTTCTAACGGTCGCGCCGGAGGTGTGGCAGAGCGCTAAGGCGAGAGCATCGGCTACGTCAGGTGGTTTCGGCGGCGCGGCCAACCGCAGCAACCTCGCCACCATCGCTTGCACCTGAGCCTTATCCGCCCTTCCCGAACCAGTGACAGCAAGTTTGACTTCGTTTGGGCTGTATTGCACGACAGGAATACCGAGTCGTGCTGCAGCTGCCATTGCAAGCCCGCTTGCTTGAGCTACCGACATCGCAGTGCGCACATTGGTCTGGAACAGCACGCGTTCGACTGCCATCGCACTCGGCGCAAGGTCTTCTAGTAACGCATCTATGGCGTCGGCTAGTTGACCCAATCGTGCTGGCAATTCATCACTTGCCGGGGTCCGAATTACACCTGATGCAACTACATGGCAATCTTCGCCCCGCCCAAGAATCGCCCCATAACCACAGCAGGACAGCCCTGGATCAATTCCAAGAACGGGACCATTGGGATCGAACATATATTCGATGCTATGCGCGGATGCGACGGCGTCGGCGGACCAGCCAGACGAGCGAGAAGAAGA
This sequence comes from Acidimicrobiia bacterium, assembly GCA_009694415.1. Taxonomy (GTDB): domain Bacteria; phylum Actinomycetota; class Acidimicrobiia; order IMCC26256; family JAENVU01; genus SHUZ01. The sequence goes on along the minus strand of SHUZ01000010.1, from coordinate 5,601 downwards.
TCACTCCGGCGAGGAGAAAGGTGCCATACCGCTTGAGGGTGGGCGAAGCCCCAAGTTCTAGCAACTGAACCGGCTCGATGTCGCGCTGCGGCAGCACCCTGACGCCACCAACTGCCGCTGAGTCAGTAACAATAGCGTCGACTTCTAACGAGTCCACGGCGATCGCTGTCCCACTTGCTTCATCAACAAGTACATCGCGTTCAAGATTCTCTACAAACTTGGCTAACAATTTCGCCGACACGTCGGCCATCACGCCGCGGCCGAACTGAGCCACCTTGCCCGTGATAGCGAGGTCGGTGTCAATCACAACACGCGATCCTTCGCCGTCAGGATGCAGGGAGAGCTTGATCGTTGCGGATGCGTTGCCTTGGCCGCGCGTGTCACGGCCGTTGCCAACGATCACGGCCGTATAAGCAGTTTCATCAACCTGCTCTAAGCGAGCGGTGCCCTTGTATTGCGCGGTGATCGGCCCGACCTTCACCTTCACGGCGCCACGGTATTCATCTCCTTCGATTTCGGTCAGTTGAGCACCAGGGAGGCACGGGGCGATCCGTTCGATATCGAGAAGCAGTCGCCACGCATCATCGATAGGTAGATCGACCCTGAAGGAATCTTCAATCTGCATTTATTCATCCCCCTGATCGGCTAAGCGTTGCGACTTCATTATCGCCTCGACCACGTCAATATCTTCTGCGGTATCTATATCCCGTGGATTTCCACAACCGTCGCATGGGACCTCGAGTACGCCGTGTATCTCCATCAGAGCGCGCGCACCCTCGTCGCCTTTCAACTTGCGAGCTTCGGCCCACAGCGATCGAGCGATCAAGACGGGGTTCGCGCGAACTCCGTCATAGGTTGCGACAGCAAGAGTTGCGCCATCGGTATACGCCTCAGCAAGCCGTCGATATGCCGGTGCGTCCACCAGAGGCTGGTCTCCGAGCCCCACGCACGCCGCGCCGATCTGCGCATAGCCTTCGAGAAACTCGAGCGCGGCACGCAAACTGTTCGAGATGCCGCGCCGATGACCACGCGCCCGGATAACCGTCACGCCTTTGGGTGCAATATCCGCCACTGTCATTGACGCGTGTCCGACTACGAGGACACATGGCCTCAGCCCCGATTCCATGGCGGCGTCGATCGCATACGCGACGAGGGGTCGTCCACCTACCTCGACAAGCGGCTTGGGGACGGCGCTCGCGAGCCTTGATCCGGAACCGGCGGCGAGCACAACCGCCGCGACATCGGTCACGCGGCGACGCGCTCCAGTGCTCTTCGCACGAGCACGCGCGCAAGGTGCTTGCGGTACTCCGCGGTCGCGGTCATGTCAGATGACGGATCGGTTGATTCTGCTGCGAACTCTGCCGCAGCACTTGGCGCAGCACCTTCAGCCAATGCCTTTTCGACCGCCGCCGCTCGCAATGGCGTCGTTCCCATATTGACAAGTGAAACACGAGTTGCGCCGTCGACAACCGTGGCCAATGCACCGACGATCGCCCAGTCCTGTGCGCGGCGATTGAATTTTTCGTATGCATATCCAGTGTGTCCTACCTTGGGAACTCGGATCTCCGTAAGCATCTCGTCTGGGTTGAGAGCAGTTTCAAGGAATCCAATGAAGAAGTCTCGCGATTCAATTGTGCGTTCCCCGTTGGGACCGCGCGCGACGAAGGTCGCATCTAGCGCGAGCAGAACGGCCGGCAAGTCTGAAGCGGGGTCGCCGTGGGCTACCGAACCGCCGAGAGTCCCCCGATGGCGAACTTGATTGTCTCCAACCTCGGCGGCAACCGCACGGAGAACTCCACACTGTTCGGCGAGAAGAGTGCTCGTCTCTAGGTAACGGTGTCGCGTTAGCGCTCCGATTGCAAGATGGTCTCCAGCGTCTTTCACGTAGGTCAGGTCGGTTAGACGGCCTACGTCGACGAGGACCGAAGGTACAGCTAGACGCAACTTCATCAGCGGCAACAGAGACATCCCGCCCGCAAGCAGTTTTGCATCTTCGCCGTATTCCGCCAATGCTGTTGTCGCGGCATCGATCGAGTCCGCTCGCACATAGTCGAACGCAGCGGGTATCACGACGTCGCCTTCATCGACTCAGCTGCTTTGAGCACCGCCTTGACGATGTTGTGGTATCCGGTGCAACGGCAGAGGTTGCCTTCGAGCCCGAGACGAACATCACGTTCGGTCGGATCAGGATTCTCGGCGAGAAAACTCACGGCCGCCATCACCATTCCTGCTGTACAAAAACCGCATTGAAGTCCGTGTTCGGTATGAAAAGCATTTTGTACCGGGTGCCAACCCGCGTCGCCCAAGCCTTCGATCGTCGTGATGGAGGCACCGTCGGCTTGCGCGGCCAACATCGTGCAACTCTTCACCGATTCGGAATCGACTAGGACTGTGCATGCCCCGCAACTCGACGTGTCACAGCCAACCTTCGTACCAGTTAGTCCGCAGACATCGCGCAAGAACTGCACTAGGAGGGTCCGCGGTTCGACTTCGTGAAACTGAGTCGTTTCATTGACAACCATGGATATCTGCACGGCTGGAATCATGCCAGAAATATCCTTTGAAATTGCGTTACAGGAAGCTCATGACTTTGTGATCAGTCGATCTTGCGTAGTTCCTTCGCGAGGGCCGCGGGCTTCTTGAAAATGGCCTTCACCGTTCCTTCATATCGATACCGGAGGATTCCAGCGCTGTCGATAACGAAAACTGAACGCTTGACCGGAATGGCGCGGTTGCCCTTTACTCCATAAGAGGACGCCACTTCCAGATCTACGTCAGCCAGCAGAGCGAACGGAAAGTTCTCTTTTGCGATCCAGAGTTCGTGGCTATCAACGTCTTGTGGTGATATGCCGAGCACGACCGCGCCCGCCTGCTCGAATTCCGCGATGTCGTCGCGGTACGAGCGCAATTGAATCGTTCAGCCAGGCGTGAAGTCGCCTGGATAAAACGCAATTACAACTTTTCTGCCGCGAAATTCCGCGAGCGAATAGTTCCGACGTTCAGAGCCTGCGATCCCCGGGATCGAGAAATCGGGTGCACTGTCCCCTACCTGCGGTCTGTGCTTCATGCCAGCACTGCCTGGAGAACGGCATCGGGTATATCAAAGTTGGCGTAAACATTTTGCACGTCGTCATGCTCCTCCAACGCGTCGATCACGCGCAGAACTTGTTTGGCTTGATTAGGTTCATCTAGAGGTACCGACTGTTGAGGCAACATGGTCAAATCGACACTCACAAACGAGATCGAAGCGTCATCGAGCGCGCATCGTACCTGGTGTAGGTCCGTAGCGGGAGTTGTGACCTGCCACGTATCACCTTGATCGTCAATGTCTTCGGCGCCGGCTTCCAATGCAACGAGCATCAAGTCATCTTCGGATGCCGCTGATTTCTGAAGAATGATCACGCCCTTGCGCTCGAACTGCCAACTCACCGCTCCGGGTTCGGCCAACGAACCTCCGTTACGCGTGAAAACATTTTTTACCTCTGAGCCGGTTCGGTTGCGGTTGTCCGTAAGTGTTTCTACATAGACAGCAACACCGTTTGGTGCGTAGCCCTCGTAGTTGACTTGCTCGTATGTGACCCCGTCAAGTTCTCCTGTGCCACGTTTGATGGCTCTTTCGATATTTTCTTTCGGCATGGATCCGTCTCGAGCTTTCTGCACCATAGCTCGCAAGGTCGGGTTCGCTTCGGCGTCACCGCCGCCAGATCGAGCCGCCACCTCAATTTGACGCGCGAGTCTTGCGAACAACTTTCCCCGGGCCGCGTCTGCTGCCCCTTTCGCATGCTTGATCGAATGCCACTTGGAATGTCCACTCACGCGGCCACCTCCTGTAAGAAGTATTCATGGATACGAAAATCATTCGCTAATTCCGGATGAAATGTTGTCACCCAAACATTGCCTTCACGCGCCAATACGGCACGATCATCGTGCATCGCCAACACTTCAACCCCTGGTCCCACCCGTTCAATCACGGGCGCTCGAATAAATACTCCTGGGAAACTCTCGCCCACAAGATCTTTCACATCTAACGGGGCCTCGAAGGAATCTACCTGGCGGCCGTAGGCATTGCGGCGGGCCGTTAGGTCGATCGCGCACAGTGGTTCCTGATCCGGGCGACCGTCTAACACTTCATTCGCTAACACAATCAGTCCCGCACATGTACCCAGGGTCGGCAAACCATTTCGAATGGCTTGAGACAACGGTTCACGTAGCCCAGAGGTAACAAGAAGATGGCTTATGGTGCTCGACTCGCCGCCAGGAAGCACCAACGCGTCAAGGTCCGTGAGGTGCTTGGGGGTGCGTACTTCGACCACATCGGCTCCGAGTGTTGCGAACACTTCACAATGTTCGCGGAACGCTCCCTGCAAACACAGAACTCCCGCCCTCACCCGGAGGCCTCGCTTCTGGCACCGGTCACCATCCCCGTTCCGCGAGCCTCACCTCGAGGGACGCGATCTCGGCACCGGGCATTGCCGCTCCGAGGCCGCTCGACACCTTTGCGATGATCGATGGGTCCGCGAAGTGTGTTGCGGCTTCAACAATCGCTTTGGCCATCACTTCGGGTTGTTCGCTTTTGAAGATCCCCGATCCGACGAATACTGCCTGTGCGCCCATCTGCATCACGAGAGAAGCATCGGCGGGTGTTGCAATGCCACCAGCGCAAAACATCGGTACGGGAAGTTCGCCGCGTTCGGCCACCTCGGCTACTAAATCAACCGGCGCCTGTAACTCTTTGGCCCAGCGATAAATCTCTTCCGAAGGCGCGACTGTTAGCGCTTTGATGTCACCGAGAATCGAACGCAAATGGCGCACGGCCTCAACGATGTTGCCCGTACCAGCCTCGCCCTTAGAACGAATCAAGCACGCTCCCTCGGAGATGCGCCGCAAGGCTTCACCGAGGTTGGTTGCACCACATACGAATGGAACCGTGAAAGTCCACTTGTCGATGTGGTGGGCTTCATCTGCCGGCGTAAGAACCTCTGACTCATCGACATAGTCGACGCCCAAAGACTCAAGGACCTGCGCCTCGGCGAAGTGGCCGATCCTGCACTTGGCCATGACGGGAATGGTTACCACTGCCTGGATGCCATCGATCATCGATGGATCTGACATGCGCGCAACTCCGCCATCGCGCCTTATGTCAGAAGGAACGCGTTCGAGTGCCATCACCGCTGTGGCGCCAGCATCTTCGGCAACCTTGGCTTGTTCGGGCGTAACCACATCCATGATCACGCCACCACGCAACATCTCGGCCAACCCACGCTTGACGCGTGCCGTTCCAATTGCGCGAGGTTCAGACATGCGCGCAATGGTACTGCCGACTCACGATCTATTCCTAAACAATGGGAAGTAGTTGTGAGTTTGGCTACTTCTTCTTCTTGCGGGTGGTAGTCGTGGCCGGAACGGTGGTGGGAGGAGGTGGCGGAGACACGACCTCTACCGCAAAGGAAAGGTCGGGGAGTTCTACCCAGGTTTTGCCCTTGGTTAAGAGAATCGGTTTGCCTGCTTCGTCACGCAGTTCGGCTGGTTGTGCCAGATCCGGGCGGTTCCATGTGCCCTTGATCACCTTGCCATCAGTGAATACGTACACGGGGCCGCTAC
>SHUZ01000148.1 GCA_009694415.1 Acidimicrobiia bacterium | reverse complement strand
AATGCTGACCTTCCTGAAGATGCGAAGAAGGCTCGCGAGTTTGGCGCTGAAGGCATTGGCCTGTGCCGCACCGAGCACATGTTCCTCGGCGATCGTTTGCCGATTGTGCAGGCGATGATTCTGGCCAAAGACGAAGAAGCCGAAGCCGCTGCGCTTTTGTCGTTGCTTGATATGCAACGTGCAGACTTTGTCGGGATACTCGAAGCGATGGAAGGGCTCCCCGTCACGGTGCGGCTGCTTGACCCACCGCTGCATGAGTTCTTGCCGCGCCACGACGAAGTACTTGCACGACAAGTGGACGCGTTCATTCAGGGCATCGGCGATCCCGAGGCCGACGAGTTGATGCACGCGTTGAAGATGTGGCACGAAGTGAACCCGATGCTCGGTACTCGCGGATGTCGCCTGGGAATTCTCAAGCCTGGGCTATACAAGATGCAGGTGCGTGCGTTGATCGAGGCCGCGCTGATCGCAAAGAGGGCGGGACATGACCCGCAAGTTGAGATCATGATTCCGCTCACGGTAAGTGCGTCTGAGATGGAGTTGCTCGACGGTTGGGTGCGCGTCGAAGCCGAGAAGGTGTTTGCCGAACAAGGTGATCGTGTCGATTATCTGGTCGGGACCATGATCGAGACGCCACGGGCGGCAATCGTGGCAGATCAAATCGCCAAGACGGCAGAGTTCTTCTCGTTCGGAACAAACGACCTGACGCAGATGACGTTTGGGTTTAGTCGTGACGATATAGAGGGCCGAATGATGCCCGAGTATTTGGAGCGCGGCTTGTTCGCAGTCAGCCCGTTCGAGCAACTCGATCGAGATGGCGTTGGCAAGCTGGTTGAGTGGGCGAAGGAGAAGGGCCGTTCGGTGCGCCCGGATATCAAACTTGGAATCTGCGGTGAGCACGGTGGGGATCCGGCTTCGGTGCACTTCTGCCACGAGGTGGGATTGGATTACGTGTCGTGTTCTCCGTATCGGGTGCCACTGGCAAGGTTGGCGGCGGCACATGCGGCACTAAACGCAACAGGCCCCGGAACCACTGCCTAAACAAGCCCGCCGAACACGGCCCGGCGCGCCGTGTCGCACCTTGTCGATACCCTTCGGGTTATGGACGACGCTGCTCCCCTCACAGAGCGCCAGCAGGAGTGGGTTTCCACAATGGGTGGGCATGGCGGGGGAGCATTGCGGCGTGCCCATTCAGATTCGGATGCAAAAATTGGGTCCGCTGAATTACTCGGACGGGTGGCGAGGGAAGAGGCCGAAGAGGCCCTTCTCGCGCCCGGCGCAACGCGCGCAAGGGGTGCGGGCAACCGCGCCCTCGAAGAGGAGCCGAACGAAATACGCACTTGCTTCGAACGGGATCGTGACCGGATCCTTCATGGAGTCACAGCATTTCGACGCTTGGCAGGCAAGACCCAAGTTTTCATTTTCCCCGACGATCACCAGCGCACAAGGCTCACGCATGCACTCGAAGTAGCACAGGTCGCAACCGGAATCGCCAGGGCATGTCGGCTCAACGTCACCCTGACAGAAGCAATCGCTCTCGGCCACGACTGCGGCCACGGACCGTTCGGACACGCCAGCGAAGACGCGTTCACTCCTTTCGTTCCAGGAGGCTATGACCATGCCGTGTGGGGCGCCGATGTAGTACTAGAGCCGCTCAATCTCTGCACGGAGACACTCGATGGAGTGCGCAATCACTCTTGGTCTCGCCCTGCACCCCAGACTCCCGAGGGAGAGGTCGTTTCCTGGGCAGACAGAATCGCCTACGTCTGTCACGACTTCGAAGATGCTGTGCGCGCTGGCATCGTGACCCCGGCCATGCTCCCGCAGTCGGTCTTGGAACGGTGTGGCGATCGCAGAAGCCTTCAACTCGGTGGGTTCATCAACGCCGTCGTCAGCGCATCGCTCGCTTCAGGCGAAGTGGGCATGGATGATTCGGCCGCCGAAGCCCTTGCTCAGTTTCGCGCGTTCAATTACGAACGTATTTACATGCGCCCTGCTTCAGTCGCTCAAGGCAAGGCGGTAGAGAAGGTGTTGGCTGCACTCGTCGAGTTCTACGCCGATCGCCCCAACGCAATGCCGCCAAAAGAACTCGCAGGCAGCGGCCATCCAATCGGTGGCTCAGAGGCTGGCAGTGACCAAGCGTTGAGGGAAGCCGTTACCTACGTTGCAGGCATGACCGATCGATTCGCAATCTCGCAAGCCATGGCACATCTTGGATGGGAAGCCTCCGCGCTACCTGTCGGTTTAGACATCGGCCATTGAGTTGCTGCGCACGCCACGTGGCGCTGCGCCTACCCTGAGGCGCAATGGGAATCCTTGACGAAGATCTAGCGCGGGTTCGGGAGACCACAGACATCGTCGGGCTCATCTCGGAACGCCTCGCGCTGAAGCGGGTTGGCCGGCGTTTCGTCGGGTTGTGTCCATTCCATACAGAGAAGACGCCGAGTTTCTCGGTCAACTCGGAACTCGGGCTGTACTACTGCTTCAGTTGTCAAGAATCTGGCGACGCGATCACATTCGTCCGCAAACTGGACGGGCTCGATTTCGTTGAGGCCGTCGAACGCCTGGCAGCTCGGGCCGGCATCCAGCTTCGTTACGACTCCGCAGGCGCGAACAAGGACCGACAGCGCAAAGACCGACTTGTTGAAGCATCGACTGAAGCAACTGCTTTTTACCACCGCATGCTTTTAGAGGATGGGCGTGGCGGAACGGCGCGCGGCTATTTGCGGAGTAGGGGATTCGACGGCGATGCCGCGCGACAGTTCGTTCTCGGCTGGGCGCCCGACGGCTACGACATTCTCGTCAGGCATCTTTACGACAAGAAGTTCTCGACCGACGATGTTGTTGGAGCAGGACTGGCCTTCATAAACAAGGCCCAGAAAGCACAAGACTTTTTTCGCTCACGCTTGTTGTTTCCGATCTTTGACCGTGCAGGCGCGTCCGTTGGCTTCGGTGGTCGCACACTTACGGGCGATGGACCGAAGTACAAGAACACCGCCGATACTCAGCTGTACCACAAGAGTCGTTTGCTCTACGGTCTCAATTGGGCGAAGGCAGAGATTGGCGCACGCGACGAAGTTGTTATCTGCGAGGGCTACACGGACGTAATGGGATTCGCTCTCGCCGGTGTTCCGAACGCGGTTGCAACTTGTGGAACCGCGCTTGCCGATGAGCACGTCAAGATATTGAAGGCGTTCACAACCCATGTAGTGCTCGCTTACGACGCAGATACTGCGGGACAGAACGCGGCAGAGAAGTGGTACCAGTGGGAGTCGACGTACGACATCGAAGTGAAAGTTGCGGCGCTACCCGTGGGGCGTGATCCAGGTGACCTTTGGCGCGAAGATCCAGAGGCACTTGCCAAGGCGGTCGAAGACGCTCCGCGATTCATGCAATTCAGAGTCGACCGCGTACTTGCTGCAGCAGATCTAACAACACCCGAAGGCAAAGCGCGTGCGGCAGAGAACCTTGTACCTGTCTTGCGTGAACACCCGAGTGAACTAGTGCGCGAGCAATACATCCAAACCGCTGCTGGCACGCTCGGCATCGATCATGGGTGGTTTAAGCAAGCGATTGCCCGACGCCCTGCGCGCAGGACAGATGCCAACAACGAACCGTCCGAACCCGAAAGTGTGCGAGCGCCAGTGAGAGTGACGAGCAGACGTGAGGAGGATGCACTGCGATGGGCGATACATACGCCAGCCCTCGTAGCAGATTGGTTAGATGCGTCTCTATTGGCCGACCCCGTAACACGTGAGGCGTTCGAAGTCCTTGCTTCCCACGAGGATTTTCACGAAGCGTTGGAGGCGAGTGACGGTGATGTGCGCGCCCTGCTTGATCGTTTGGCGGTAGAGGAACCAGAACAGGACCTTGAACCAGAAACAATACGGGCGCGTTTGGTGGTGAACACGGTGGAACCGGCAGCCGAACGACTCTTGCAATCCTTGGTTGCAGCCGACGACGATCGTGCTAGTCAAGTGAAAGCGCAACTAGACGTGGTGCGGTCTGCCGCGGCAGCCAACTGGACGGCTGGCGAACCAGGTGCGATGCAGTTGGTACGCTGGATTGCAGAGTGGGCGAAGTGATCGAACCAGATGCAGAGGCACCGCAGAGCGACGACATAACCGAGTTGGTCGCGCGCGGCGAAGAGCGCGGATTCGTAACCGGTGGAGAAATATTTGCCGCGCTGCCAGATCTCGAACCTGAGACGGACGAACTCGCAGCGATTTATTCGCGTCTCGAAACCGCGGGGATTCAGGTAGTCGATGAAATCGGTGACGAACTCGAACGCGAAGACATGACGCGTGACGGTTCAACCGAGCCGAATCCGCAACTTCCAATCGCGACAGAGGGGAACGTGGGTGCCGTCGTAAGGCCAGCTTCGGCATTGGACGGTCCTGACCAGAGGCCAATACGAACAACGCGGCCGCGACCTTCGCGAGCGAAGGCGAGTTCCGAGGCCGCGAGTCTTGACCCGGTTCGCATGTATCTAAAAGAGATCGGCAGGGTTCCACTCCTAAAACGCGAAGAAGAAGTGAGTCTGGCAAAACGGATCGAAGCCGGCGTGGAAGCAGCCGCTCAGGTCGACTCCAACGCGATCACGACAGAAGAGCGAAAGGCAAGCCTGAGCGCGGTAGTTCGCGACGGCGAATTCGCGAAGCGAGATCTGATCGAAGCCAACCTCCGACTAGTCGTTTCGATTGCGAAGCGCTATCTCGGGCGCGGCATGGCGCTTCTAGATCTCATTCAAGAGGGAAACCTCGGCCTGATGCGAGCGGTTGACAAGTTCGACCACTCAAAGGGTTTCAAGTTCTCTACCTACGCGACCTGGTGGATACGTCAGGCGATCACGCGCGCTATTGCAGATCAGGCGCGCACGATTCGCATTCCGGTACACATGGTCGAGACGATGAACAAGGTCACGCGCATGCAACGGCAGATGATTCAGGAACTCCGGTGCGAGCCGACCGCAGAGGAACTTGCAGCGGCGCTCGACATGACAGTGGAACGCGTTCGTGAGATCCAAGGATTAGGTCAGGAGCCTATTTCGCTCGAAGCGCCGGTTGGAGACGAAGACAACGCATCGCTAGGCGACTTTGTCAAAGACCCGAATGCGATTGGGCCATCGATGGCGGCGGACATTGCCGAGAAGCAGGAACATGTGCGAGACGCGCTGATGGAACTCAGTCCGCGTGAACGCGAAGTTATGAGTTTGCGTTTCGGACTTGTCGATGGACAGATCCGAACGCTCGAAGAAGTGGGACACGAGTTCGGTGTCACCCGTGAGCGAATTCGCCAGATCGAGTCGAAGACGCTCGCAAAACTTCGCCACCCGACCCGCGCAAATAGTCTGCGTGATTACATCGAAGAGGAATAGCGATCCGCCGTGTAGTTAGCCGACGGTTGCGTCGACGACTGGATCTACTAGCCGCAGTTCACGGACCTCGTCTGGACGGAGACGTTCGACACCTAGTTCTACGGCTGCCTGCATGCGTTCGAACAGGCGGCTTTCGCTCAGGCGCTCGAGGCGGCGACGGATCTGGTCGTAGCGAGCGCGGCCCGCCTTGGCGCCGAGGTAGTAGCCGAGGCCGAAGCCGATTAGGAGTCCGATCCGAAATCTCATGGTGTCTTGATACTCCGTGTTGGGGTGCCTTGTCGAACAGAAGGCGGAATGACGCCAAAGAAGCGTCTCAATTCGGTTGGCGGTGGGAGGTGCTAACGCATTCCGCAGAAACAAGCCCTGCTATCTTGAAGGACCCTTCCGGGGTGGCGCAATCGGCAGCGCGAGCGGCTGTTAACCGCTAGGTTGAGAGTTCGAGTCTCTCCCCCGGAGCTGAATCGCACATATGGCGCGACCCAGTTCCGTCGTGCTTTTTAAGGCTGAAAAGTAGTGACGAGCTCGATTTCGGTTTCCTGCGGTGGGTTCTCGAAGCCGCCTTCGACGCCCAAGGCCAGCCGGGGGAGCAATGTGTTGTCGCGAAACGCTTCCCAGCTCTCTTTGGAAACGTGAACGGCGATCACCATGAAGCCGCCATCGACCGAACCGGCAGCGTGAAAGAGCTGGCCCTCTGGCAGTTCTTCGGCGCTCGGGTGAACAGCTGCGATTACGGCGTCGTAGTTCTCTTTCGTGCCGCCTGGGAAAAAGTGAGTGACTGCGAGTTGCATAGA
>SHUZ01000147.1 GCA_009694415.1 Acidimicrobiia bacterium | reverse complement strand
TTGGAGCAGGGAAGACGGTTTTGGCGAAGGGCATCGCAAGTGGACTCGGTGTTACCGAATCGGTCGTCAGTCCCACATTCGCAATCGCGCATCAGTATCAGGGCCGGTGTTTGTTGCATCACATCGATCTGTACCGGGTTGAGTCAACGGCAGACCTCGTAGAGATCGGAATCGATGAACTTCTAAACAGTGATGCGGTCACAGTGGTCGAGTGGGGCGAACTTTTGGGGTCGCATATGCCAGAAGACCGGCTCGAGATCACTCTCAAATCGGCTACGCCAACGGAAACGGCAGATGACGTACGCGTTGTGACCCTGCGCGGTCATGGAGATCATTGGGCACGCAGAGAAGCCGTTCTTCGCGATGCAGTTGCATCCTTCGAGGGAAGTTGAGATGAGCATCCTCGGATTCGATACCGCGACTCAGCGGGTAGCGGTCGGCGTTGGCCGCGGCGGGCAAGTGCTTGGGACACGCTCGCTCGCTGTCGAACGCCAACACGCCGAACAACTCGTGCCGACGATCCGGGATTTATGCCAGGAATCGAGCATCGAGTTGTCATCTCTCGAGGTGATTGCGGTTGGTCTAGGACCGGGCCTATTCACCGGCCTTCGAGTCGGAATAACGACGGCTCGCACGATGGCGCAAGCGTTGGACATACCGGTCATAGGCGTGTCGAGCCTCGATCTAGTGGCACACCCGCTGGTCGGGATTGGTCGCCCAGTTGTTGTGGTCGCGAACGCGCGTCGCAACGAAATTTATTGCGCGCGTTACATCCCCACCAAAGATGGGATGAAGCGCGAAGGAGATTACGAGGTACTTCCTCCTGATGTATTGGCAGCGGAACTCGCGGAGAACGATGACCAGTGGTTGGTTGTTGGTGATGGCGTTCTGGCTCATGCCGATGCATTCGCCAACTGTGACCGTTTCGAATCAGACGATGACCATGCGATGTATCCGAGTGCCGCGCCACTTGTTGCAATAGCGGATGTGCGTATGCGGCGGCAAGAGTTCTGTGATCCTTGCGATGTGCACCCGCTTTATCTACGCCGAAGTGATGCTGAAATCGAGTGGGACCGGAAGGGTCGATGATGCCCACCGAAGCGCGCTCTGATGTAAGGGATCTTCGCATTGTTCCAATGCGGCGGCGGCACCTGCGCGGAGTTATTCGCATCGAAAACGTGGTGTATTCGCAACCGTGGTCGCCGGCGCTATACCTAAGCGAACTCCGGCTGCCGAGTTCGCGTGCCTACTTTCTCGCTCGGGTCGGGCGATCGACGGCAGGTTATGGGGGGCTGATGTTTGTATTAGATGAGGCCCACGTAACGACGCTCGCCGTCGACCCGCGTTGGCAGCGCAAGCACATCGGAACGCAACTATTGGTTGCCATGGCGCGCGAGGCGATCGGTCGCGGGTCAACTGGGCTCACCCTCGAGGTTCGGGAGTCGAATCGGCCAGCGCACGATCTTTATCGGAAGTTCGGCTTTGAAGTCGCTGGCCGCAGGAAGGGCTACTACCCGGATACCAACGAGGACGCGCTTGTCATGTGGGCATACGGAATCGATGACCCTTCCTACGCAACGCTGCTCAATGGGATCGAGGAGTCGCTTCCGCGGTCACGCAAGGGAGTTCGGGAACTTCCGGGAGAGACTTCGTGACTTTAATTCTCGGGATAGAGACGAGTTGTGATGAAACTGCAGCCGCCGTTGTAGAAAACGGGCGTTTGATCAGGTCGAGTGTTATTTCCAGCCAGATAGATCTACACGCGCGGTTTGGAGGCGTAGTTCCAGAAGTTGCGAGTCGAGCGCATGTCGAACTGATCAATTCCGTGATCGCCGAAGCTCTTGCTGAAGCTGATGTGCAGTTCGGCGACCTCGATGCGGTGGCTGCGTGCCAAGGTCCTGGCCTCATCGGTGCGCTGCTAGTTGGGGTGAGCGCAGCGAAGGCGCTCGCGCTGACGCTCGATGTGCCGTATGTAGGGGTAAATCACTTGGAGGGCCACTTGCATGCCGCGTGGTTGCAAGATCCTGATGTCGCACTTCCTCTCGCGGTGCTGCTCGTGTCCGGTGGACACACGATGTTGGTAGCGGTCGTGGAAGATGGGCGATACCAGGTGCTCGGTCAAACAGTTGATGACGCGGCTGGTGAAGCATTTGACAAGGTGGCCCGTATCTGCGGTCTTGGGTATCCGGGAGGTCCGGCGATTGATCGGCTTGCAATAGAGGGAGACGCCCGGTCTATTGCATTCCCGCGGCCGATGATTTATGAGGGTCTTAACTTTTCGTTTTCTGGACTCAAGACGGCGGTGCTGAATCACGTTCGTCGTAATCCTGATGGTGACATTCGGGACGTGGCGGCTTCATTCCAAGAGGCCGTTGTGGACGTCCTCGTCCATAAATTGTTGGAGGCCGCGGACATATCGGGGGCCGCCACGCTGGTCATGGGTGGCGGTGTAGCGGCGAACTCCCGGCTAAGGGAGCGCCTAACGGAGGCGGGGGCGGCGTCTGGGCGGACCGTCTTGGTGCCCAGGATGGATCTGTGTACGGACAACGGCGTAATGATTGCTGCTACCGCATGGTGGAGGTTGCGGACGGATGGCCCGACATCCCTAGCTGGCGGCGCAAACCCGTCGTTGAGCTTGGTTTCGACCCGCTGATTAGGACCGTTGGTTTGCGATGCCGTTGATGGCGGTGTTACTTTGCGCTAGCACTCCCGTACCGCGAGTGCTAGCCCATGTCATGGGCGCTGGACGGGAATATCCCGCTTCACCCCCGTAATACACATCTCAAACTGGCCGATCGATGTCGGCCTCAGGAGGCATCAAATGAATTTGCAGCCGCTGGAAGACCGCATTGTGGTCCGTACCGCAGAGGCCGAGGAGAAGACTCTCTCGGGTCTCGTGATCCCCGACACGGCTAAGGAAAAGCCGCAACAGGGCGAAGTCCTAGCAGTTGGCCCGGGTCGTCGCGCCGAGAACACCGGCGAGATTGTTCCTATGGGCATAGCGGTCGGTGACACGGTCGTCTACTCCAAGTACGGCGGCACTGAGATTGCGGTCGATGGCGAAGACCTCTTGATTCTCTCTAGCCGCGATGTGCTGGCCAAGGTCGGCGCTGCCGCCAAGGGCAAGAAGTAGTTCGATTTCTGGCCGCTATCGCGGTCTTAGTGTTCGAGTAAATCGTGCGCGATCTGTTTGGCCCAGGCGTAGTCCGCCTTGCCATTCGGACCGCGCACGATTTCGTTTGTGAACACAACATGCTTGGGACGTTTGAAGCCGGCAAGGTGAGATCGCACGGTTTCACCTATATCTTCAGCGGTGGCAGTCTCGCCATCGCGTAACGCGACGACTGCCGTAACCGCCTCGCCCCATTTTTCATCGGGTATACCGACAACGATTGCGTCTGCCACGCCGGGATGCAGTTTGACGGCTTCTTCTACTTCCTCGGGGAACACCTTTTCTCCGCCTGTGTTGATCGAAACGCTGCCGCGCCCAAGTAGTTCGATCGTGCCGTCGGCTGCAACGCGTGCCCAGTCGCCGGGTATCGAGTATCTACGGTCGCCAAATGTTCGAAAGGTTTCGGCCGTCTTGACTTCGTCTTTGTAGTAACCGATCGGGATTGGGCCACCGAGTGCGAGAAGTCCGCGCTCGTCGGAACCCGGCTCTACCGCTCTGCCGTCTTCGGTTAGGACCCGCGTGTGTTCCCCAATGGTGAACTTCGCGGTGGTGGCCTTGGCGCCGGGTATGGCGATCTGACTCCCGAACCCTGCACCTTCGCTTGATCCCAGCGAATCGAGGCATACGCAACCGGCTCGCGCCATGAGCGCTTCTTTGACCTCGGCGGTCCACATGACGCCAGAACTGATGATGACTCGAAGTGAAGTGAGGTCGTATGGCTCGCCGTTCGCCTCAGCTTCTTCGAGAGCTCGAACCATTGGCTTGCCGAACGCGTCGCCAACGATTGCCATTTGCGTCAACTTGTGTTTCGCAACAGCGCGCCACATTTCGTGAGCATCGAAGTGCGCTGACTCGAGAGTCACGATCGTTCCACCCATGGTCGCAGCTTGCAGTGTTGTCATAAACGCCGTGCCGTGCATGAGAGGAGAAGCGGGAAGGTGAGTAGGTCTATTACCTGCGTCCGCGGCTCGCTGCACCATCGCGGGAATCTCGTTCGGGCCGTCCGGTACTACACCGCCCGATATCGCGAAGATTGCAGGCATGAGAGCGCCGAATAAATCTTCATTGCGCCACATCACGCCCTTGGGCATTCCGGTCGTGCCGCCCGTATAGAGAATGTAGAGGTCGTCTCCGGACAACGCGATGCGCGGCGCTGGCTCTGAGTTAGAGATCAGATCTTCGTAGCGGTGGGCTCCGTCTACGAGCGGGGATCCGTCATCTATTTGGATCATTGCCCGCAGGGTTGGGACGCGATCGCGGATCTGCGCGACATGTTCACCGAGCACGCCATGGAACAACAGAATCTCAGAGTCTGAATTCTCGAGCAGGTAAACGAGTTCGTCATCTAGATAGCGATAGTTCACGTTCACAGGTGCTGCACGGCACTTCCAAGTCGCGAAAACACCTTCCATGTATTCGATCGAGTTGTACAAGTAGCTCGCGACTTTGCCGCCCTCGGAGAGCCCGAGGTCGCGAAACGCCGTAGCCAAACGGGAAGCGTTGTCCTCCCACTCGTACCAACTGCGAGCGCGATCTCCCTGTAGTAGCGCGGGACGATCAGGCTGCGCGTCTGCGATCAACTCCCAGCATGTCGCGTAATTCCAGTCCGATGTCATTTCTTGCGAACCTCCAACGTCGATCGTCCCGGTAGTCTGCCTTCGTGGCCCAACGCGAGGGAAAACAGGTGATCCCGCGTCCCGTGCGGACTCGCGAAGGTAATGCCGCGCCATGGGCTGGGCTGGATTCTGATCGCCGCGTTCTGACCTTGGATGAGGTGCGCAAGCGGCTGGCGCTGTTGCCGCCACCACGTCCATCTGAGTTTGATGTAGCAGGGAGCCAGGATGCCGCCGTTCTCGTTCTTTTGTTCGAGGAGCGCGGAGAGGTCCACTTCGTCTTGACAAAGCGGCCGGAAACAATGCCATCGCACCAAGGCGAGATCGCATTTCCCGGCGGCAAGCGCGATCCGGTAGACGTTGATCTGCTGGCAGCGGCGTTGCGAGAAACTCACGAAGAGATCGGTGTCGATGCGTGCGATGTCGAGGTACTCGGCGAACTCGACGGCATCTCGACGGTGGCGACGCGCTTCACGATCACACCGTTTGTTGGAGTGATGGGCGAGCCACCGACCCTGGTGCTGGATCCGCGTGAAGTGGCGCAGGCGCTGTCGGTTCCTATTTCCGAACTTCTAGACCCATCCGTATATCGGGAAGAACAATGGGAACTCTGGGGCGAGTGGCGACCGATGGCATTCTTCGAACTCGAAGGAGAGACTGTTTGGGGTGCGACTGCGCGCATTCTGACCGGACTCCTAGCCTTCTTGGTGGCCGATCGGTGAGACGACGTTGGAAAGCGCGTTAAACGTTTCGATTGTTATTTCTTGCGGCCAACAAGGACGACGCTGCGAGCTCCTGTGGATCCAAGTACGTGATCGGCAATCGCCTGCGAACCGGTGAGGAGTCGCATGGAAGTATTGCCTTTACCCATGCGCCATATAACAAGTGGAAGATGAGTACCAGGGATCTCGTCGATCCATTCAATCCCAGCCCGCTCACCGACGTCGCGTGCGGCACTCCGTGTGACTGGAATTACGGCTGCATTGCGGTAACCGAAGCGGGCGATGGATCGGCGGTTGGTTATCTCTACCGCGATACGGCCAGTCGGGCGCAGGACACGCGCGAGCTCTGTCAAGGCGTGCTCCCACGCGGGCACCCACTTGAGAACGCGTAGAGAAATAACCGCATCGAACGTCTCGGAGTCGAAGGGTAAGGGCACTCCCAATCTTGCGAACACTGTCTTAGTGGAAGGACGCTCTTCTAGGATCGAGGCGAGCATCTCAGGCACCGCGTCGAGAGCGGTGACATCTAACCCGAGTTCATCACCCATGACTTTGGTGGCGCGCCCATTGCCCGCGCCGGCATCGAGCACCTGAGCACCCTTTGGCATGCCGCGAAGTGCAGTTCGCACTGCGTTGAGTTCGCGGTCTGAGATCCAGGCCGGACCGAGACC
>SHUZ01000146.1 GCA_009694415.1 Acidimicrobiia bacterium | reverse complement strand
CGCGCCCGATGGCTAGGTCTTCCCAGTCGATAGCTGCTGCGCCAGTCAACGTATACACCCGTCGAGTCACTCCGTTGTCGCCGATGGCGAAGAGACGCGCGCTGTCCCCAGAGTCGTTATGCACCCACCAGATGCCGTTGTTCGCTTTACCGGATTGAATACCGGAGATCTCGACAAGGGCAGGGTCTTGAATCGGTCCGGTCGATGATGCGACCAGCTTGTTGCCACAAGAGGCGATAAATGTCGGGCCGCCGATAGCGAAACAACCCGAGACGGCTAATACAAGAAAGCCAATGCATACCGCTTGCCCGACTCGTCGATTCATGTCATTACTGTAGCCCTGCGTGTCAAGTCGTGATGGTCTTAGTGTGTAGTCCGGAAGGAGGAAATCATGAAACAGTTGTCCGGGCTAGATACGAGCTTTCTTCGCATGGAAACTCCAACCACCTATGGCCATGTCGCGTCGCTCGCCGTCTTCGATCCGTCAACCGCACCGAGGCCAGTCACCTTCGACGATGTACGCAGCCTTGTCCTCGAACGGATTCACCTTGTGGCGCCGTTCCGCAGACGTCTAGTTGAAGTACCGCTCGGACTCGACTGCCCATTCTGGATCGAAGATCCAGATTTCGATATCGACTTTCATCTCAGACATATCGCGGTTCCTTCACCCGGTAGCCAAACCCAGTTAGCGGAATTGGCAGTACGCATTGCGGCTCGCCACCTAGATCGCAGCCGTCCGCTGTGGGAGATGTACGTGATCGAGGGCCTCGAAGGCGGCCGTATCGCAGAGTTGACCAAGATTCATCATGCATGTATCGACGGCGTTGAAGGTGCAGAGATCCTCGGCGTACTACTCGATATGGAACCTGAAGCGCCACCCGCACAACCTCCGGCCGAGGCGTGGCAATGGGAACGCGAACCGAGTCAGCTGTCGATGCTCGGTCGCGGATTACTGGGTCTAGCGAGCCGCCCGCGCGTTGGGATGCGCCTCGTGCGTCACGCAGTACCGGCTCTCGGCACCATCAGCCGCAACTTCGCGCTACCGATTCCAGGACTGCGCCCGCGTGACGATGTGTTGTCCCGTCCCGCCGTCACCGCACCGCGAACGCCGTTCAACGGAATCATCACTCCCCATCGACGCTGGGCATTCGGCACTCTAGCCTTGAGCGATATCAAGGCAGTGAAAAACAAAACGGGAGCGACCGTCAACGACGTAGTGATGGCATTGTGCGCTGGCGCGCTCAGGCGCTGGCTGATCAAACACGAAGCGCTTCCGGATGGTCCGTTGTTGGCAATGGTGCCGGTATCGGTACGCGTGGAAGGTGACAAGGGAGCCGGCGGTAACCAGATTTCCGCGATGGTCGCGGTGCTTCCTACCGATCAAGCTGATCCGCTTCTACGGCTTCAAGAGATGCAAGCCGAGATGGTGATAGCCAAACACGAACACGGCGCGTTGCCAGCAGACCTTCTCCAAGATTTTGCTGCGTTCACGCCGCCGTCTGTACTCGGAATGGCCAGTCGCGTAGCGGCGCGGGCGCGTCTCATGGACATGGTCAACTTGCCATTCAACGTCGTGATCTCGAACGTTCCCGGTCCGCAGTTCCCGTTGTACACATCGGGCGCGCGCATGGAAGGTATCTACCCGATTTCAGCGATTACCGACGGTGTCGGCTTGAACATGACGCTGATGTCGTATAACGGCGGTCTCGACTTCGGGTTGGTGGCAGATCGAGAAATGGTGCCCGATATCTGGTCGATGATCGATGCGCTCGAAGAAGAACTCGAATCACTCAAGAAGCTGGAGGGTATCTCCGACTGATCTCGCCGACCAGAAGCGGTATCACGTCTTGCCATTCGCCCACGATCCCGGCATCTGCGACATCGAAAACGAGTGCATGCGGGTCGTTGTTCACAGCCAGGACGTTTCGCGCTCCGCGAACCCCGACCATGTGATTGAACTTGCCACTAGCGGCGACCGAAATGAACAGTCGAGGCGCGATGCTTCGGCCGGTGATTCCAATTTGGCGCGCGCGGGGTAACCAACCGCGGTCGGTCACCTTGCGAGTGGCTCCAAGTTCCGCACCGAGTACGTCCAGCAAGAGTTGAAGCCGGGGATAGTCAGACGGGTCTATCGCTTCACCCACCCCGACTACGGCGCTCGCTTCGGCAAGTACATCTAGGTCATCGTCTCGCACGCGCGCCAAAACCTCAACGCGACTCGTCTGCGCGACCTCCATGGAGCGAATCGAAGCGCGGTATTCGCGAGGAGTCATCATCGGCAGCATCCCTGCACGCACGGTTGCCATCTGCACATCAGATGTCGCATGGATGGCAGCAACTAGCCGACCGCCGAAAGCCGGCTTTAGCCCGACGAGTCGTCCGTCCTCGACTTGAAAGCCGATTGCATCTCCTGTGAGGCCCGCGCCTAAACTTGCGGCAACTCGCGACGCGATCTCGCGCCCCCATGCTGTTCCGGGAGCGATGATCGCCCAAGGATGCACTTCGCGCGCCAGCTCCTTCACGCCGCTTGCGATGTCTTCCTCGATTACTAGGCCCGGTAGTTCCACGATTTCATCGGCGCCCCAACCGCCAAGCACATCGGCATCGGGTTTCTCGACCGTGATTGCTACAACGTGGGCATCGAACATTGACGATGTGCCGAGCAACTCACGCGCCAATGCATCGTGACCAGGTTCCAGAACAACCAATACGACGCGGTCATCCGCACGACCGGCAACGTGGACTGCCGGAGTTACTTCTCCAGTGGTGGCAAGGTGATCGTGCGATGAGTCGAACGCGCCGCGCAATGCGAGCAGCCCGACCGCATTTTCGACCTGCTCTTGCAATGGGGAGTCGCGCCAAACCCGCCTGTCGCGCGCGACGTCATGTACTTGTACCGCACCAACTGAGGTCGGACTAGCGGCTTGCCCCCAAGGCCCAGCACCGAGCGCCGCTGCATCGACAGCACGAATGCGATCGGCGTCGACTGCAGCACGGCCTGCAGGGTCGACCTTGCACGGTTCCGTCAGCCGCTCCGCAGTCGAAATGAGCGCCGGTAACGCGACGCGTACCTGTACCCAACCGTCATCATGCTCACACCGCAGGTCTAGAACACCTTCTGCAAGGGAGAGATGTCGCACAGCTGTCGCGAATGGCAGACCCATCAGTTCAGCTAGTTCCGGTCCAACCTGGCCGGTGTCTGCATCTACCGAGTTCCTACCCGTAAGAATGAGGTCAAATGGGCCTTCGCGAACGAGGGCCGCAGCCAGAGCGCGAGCGGTGGCGAGTGTGTCCGATCCCGCGAATTCCGGATCTGTGATTAGGACTCCAGAGGCTTCAACGCCGCGGTCTAGGCCCCAAGCGATTCCTTCGCGTAAGCAATCCTCGGCGTTTGGGGGGCCGAGAGTGCAAAGCGTCACTGTGCCACCGTGCTCCTGAGCGAGTTCGACTGCCTTGGCCACGGCACGACGGCAATATGGATTCATCTCAAGTTCAAGTCCATCGCGGAGCAGGCGCGAGTCAGGACCAAGCTCCATCGCCTCGAACGCGGGGATCTGTTTTACAAGTGCCGCGATTCGCAGGCTCACAAGTGGCGCATCCTAGCGATGGCTATCTCGCGTCTGACTAGCGTGTCGGCTATGGCTACTCGTGAAGCAGTGATTGTTGACACCATCCGTACTCCGATTGGCAAGCGCAAGGGCATGTTGGCTGGCTGGCATCCAACTGACCTGCTCGGCTACACGCTGCGCGGATTGCTGGAGCGAGTCGATTTGGATCCTGGCATCATTGACGATGTCGTTGGAGGGTGCGTTACCCAAACGGGGGAGCAGGGCTGCAACGTGACCCGTAATGCGTGGGTCGCCGGCGGATTGCCGTGGCACGTTCCCGCGACAAGCGTCGATCGGCAGTGCGGCTCCTCTCAACAGGCAGCGCACTTCGTAGCGCAGGGAGTTATTGCCGGCGCCTATGACATTGGTATTGCATGCGGGGTCGAATCAATGACTCGGTCTCCTATGTCCACGAATGCACGCGGCGGTACTGGGCCATTTAGTCCCGATTTCATGCAACACACGAACAACACGATCGGCATTCAGTTCTGGGTTGCTCAGGTACTTGCAGATCGCTTCGGTGTAACCCGCGAAGAAATGGATGCGTTCGCATTGGAGAGTCACCGCAGGGCTGCAGAGAACACCGACAACGGTTTCTTTGCTCGCGAGATCTTGCCAATACCACGCAGGGATGAAGAGGGTCGCGACACGGCAGAGATGTTGACCGCTGATGAAGGGATCAGGCGCGGGGGCACGCCCGGATCGTTGGGCGCTCTCGGTGCGGCATGGGAGTCGGCCGACCAACCTGCACCCGACATCACAGCGGGAAACGCGTCCCAGATGAGCGATGGCGCCGCTGCGATGTTGATTGCCGACCGAGCGACAGCCGAACGCCTCGGGCTACCGATACGCGCGCGTTTCGTGCACTTCACTGTCGCCGCCGATGATCCCGTGTTGGTGCTCTCGGCGCCTAACCCGGCGACTCGCAAACTTCTAGAGCGGTCGGGGATGAAGATCGAAGACTTCGATGCGATGGAATGCAACGAAGCCTTTGCAGCGATTGCGCTCATGTGGGCGAAGGAGTTTGAGCCCGATTGTTTAAAGTTCAATCCGCGTGGGGGCGCGATCGCTCTGGGTCATCCGCTCGGTGCGAGTGGCGTACGCCTCATGACCACGATGCTCAACCACCTCGAGGACACGGGAGGCCGATTTGGCTTCCAGACGATGTGTGAGGGTGGAGGTCAGGCGAACGCAACGGTCATCGAACGCCTAGACGGGTGACTCCAGCGGCTCAACTCGTAACCGCTGCAGACAGCGAGATTGCCCAGCGCCAAGCAGCTGGAGAATTGAAGCGGGCTGGCCTACGTTCAGGTGACCGGGTCGCGTTGCTCGCCAACAGTTCGCCGGCGTTCATCGCAGTTGTTCTCGGCGCGTTACGCACAGGCATAATCCCGGTGTTGTTGCATGCGAACTTGCTCGTTAAAGAACAAGAATTATTACTCGCAAATTCTGAACCAGCGAAGGTGTTACGCGGCGAAGAAGTTGAAGCGATGGTTGGCGGCGAACTCGAGGTCGAGTTGGCGCCATGGCCACTAGCGCGTCCGATGCTTTACACGTCGGGAACTACAGGCACGCCCAAGGGGGTGTACTCGGGACTTCTCAATGAAAGCGATGCGGCGAACTTGTTGGCTGAAGAGCGCGAGACGTGGGGGTTCGTGGCCAGCGATATACATCTCGTCGCTTCCCCGCTTTATCACTCTGCCCCGATGCGGTTCACTGCGGGCACTTTGCTCGCAGGTGGCTCGGTATTACTTCCAGGCCGCTTCGAAGCCCCGACGTTCGCCGCAGCGATAGAGCAGTGGCAACCGACTAGTGCGTTCGTAGTTCCCGCACATTTGCAGCGGCTCGCTGCGCTCGCAGAGTTGCCTTCGCTCGGTGGGTTCCGACTTATCGCCCACGCTGGCGCACCATGCCCCGAGGCACTCAAACGCCGTTGGTTGAGCCTGTTGCCCGACGGAGCGCTTTGGGAATTTTACAGTTCCACCGAGGGACAGGTCACGGCTTGCAGCCCACACGATTGGCTCGAACGACCCGGCACCGTAGGGCGCGCGCGGCAGGGGAGGGTGGTTTCGACTGATGTCGACGGCATGATCTGGTGTGGCGTCCCCGAATACGCGCGTTTCGAGTACTGGCGCGACGCGGAACGCACTTCAGCAGCATGGCGAGACGGTGCATTCACGGTGGGCGACATAGGCAGGTTGGATGCGGAGCAGTTTCTATACCTAGACGGCCGCCGCGATGATCTCGTAATTTCCGGTGGCGTCAACGTGTACCCGCTAGAAGTCGAACGCGTACTACTCGAGCATCCGAGCGTTAGTGACGCGGCCGTTTTTGGAGTTGACGACGAACAATGGGGACAGCGCGTCTGCGCTTTGGTGGTGGGCGACATCGATGCCGATTCGTTGATGGAGTGGATGCGAGATCAGGCAGCGCCCTATAAACGGCCGAAGCAAATATTGGTGGTGGATGAGATCCCCGTGAACTCGATGGGGAAGGTGAGGCGCTCCGAACTAGCGAAGCATCTCAACATCTAAGAGCGAGCGCTCATTCGCCTTCGAACTCTTCGCCCGAGCTCAATCGAAGGCGCTTCGACCAGCCGATAGGAAGCCGCCGCGATCGTGACTGTTGCCCCCAACAACACCGCGAGTG
>SHUZ01000145.1 GCA_009694415.1 Acidimicrobiia bacterium | reverse complement strand
CTCGACCAACAGCGGAACAACGTCATTGAGCAGCTCGCGTCGGAACAGCTTAATCCCAGTCTGGGTATCAGACACATCCACCCTGAAAAGAAAACGAACGAGTAACTGGAATGTCCGCGAGTACACACGACGTACCCATGGATAACTGACGTCTGAAAGCGGATGACGCTTAGAGCCGACGATCATGTCTGCATGATAGATTTCAGCCAAGACCAAAAATGCGCGCCATAGGTCGGGTGGGATATCTCCATCGGCATCTATGAACCCAACAAATTGCCCTCTTGCGACTTCGATGCCCGCGCACAGGGCTGCCCCCTTACCTTTGTTATTCGCCAGAACGACAGTCTGCACGCGTTCACCGAGGTCTTTCACTAAGAGTTCACTACCGTCCGTCGAACCGTCGGACACCGCGATCACTTCGAAGCTCATATTCGACGATTCGAGAACCTCTACCAGTCCCTTCACGGTCCGAAGCAGTCCTTCACCCGGGTTATAGAACGGCACAACAACTGATACGCCAAGTGATTTCCCTTCGGTTTCTGGCCCATGGCGACGGTTTGTACCGTCAGACGGCACAGAGGGTCCGACCAGAGCCGGTCCCGCGAGGAGGCGCGCCAAAGCGACCATCGAGACCGAGACAACGATCGCGGACAACACAATCAGTGACGAGTGCCATATAGATGCGAGAACAGTCGCCGCGATTAACGCACCGACGACGGTTGTCGCGCAAGGCAGCCCTCGAGCAACGTGATACACCGCAAGAATGCCAAGCAGCCCCAAAGCACATGCGGCGAGCCCCAACATGACTAAAACTGAGGTATCTGCGCCGGAGCTCGCCGAGGAAACTGAACCCGGAAACGATCGTCCAACAAGCAGAACTGCGGCGGTGACCGCCAAACTTGTTACAGCCGCGATCCGGAGAGTTACGCGCAGTGACTCGACAGCCCTATGCCCGCCGCGCGCGAAACTTGCTACGGCCACGACCGCTATCGCTTGCGGTAAAAACCCAAGAACCCTCATGGTCTCGTAAGCCCAAACGAACTGGCTTTCAGCAAGGTCGCCTAGATGTCGTTCGGCTAGGAACGAGGGCAAAAGAACTAGAGCAAAGAGCGCAACAAATACAACTACCGGCTCTACCGAATACCCGAACAAACCGAGCGGCGGGTGAGCGCCTCCTACGGTCTTGGATGCGTGGCTAGCCGCGAGCCACAGCAATGTGGTCACTACGATTTCACCCACCACCAGGCCCACTACAACCCCAATGAGGCCGATCCCAAGCCATAGAGCGACGATTGTGATGACCAGTCGCGTAAACATTCCTACGATGATCGCGACCGAAACTGGAACCAGCCTTGCGGAGCCAAGAAGCACCCCGCGTGGCACGACCCCCGCTCCAATGACGACGAGCACGGCTAGAAGCCCGAGACCCATTATTCCGATGCGCTCACCGAGATCAAGCGCTACCAACGCAATGATGGCGAGCAGGCCAAGGCCAAGTGCGCCAGCGCTCACCGCCAGCGCCGAAGGCTCCCACCTCGGTAGTAACCCATCTAAGCGCGCCGACCTGCGAGCGGCTACAACAAAGAACGCTTCAAACGGCGCCGAACAGATAAGCAAGACGCCGAGCAGTCTCGCGAGAGCTTCTCGATCACTGTGAATAAGGTTATCCGCCGCGAGGGCATGGAAGCCTAGGTTTCCAAGCGCTACGGCGACTAGCCCGACCGCGAGGAAAGTCGCGCCGTACCCATAAATGCGTTCAAACGAACCGACGACTTGACGATACCTCGCGACACTTCGTGCACCAGCCGCTCCCACAAAGCGGACGATGCCTATTGATCAGGCCGCAGCGCCGCGTCGCCGCGTCACAATTACGAACAAGGCTCCAACGCCAAGGATCATGAGTCCAACGGCTAGCAACAGTCCCGAATTGGCTCCGGTCACTGCAGTACCACCGGATACCACCAGCTCTACGGTAAGAGTCAGTGTTCCACCAGCAGGATTAAGCCCACTGGCCGTAATCGTGCGGCTATTCGCGCTCACCGCAACTGTTTCGCTAATGCAACCTTCGGCGTTCGCTGCGGTTGCTGATATGTGCTTGCCATCCACCGAAACATTCACGACCGCGCCGGGTGCAAAACCACACCCGCTGATCTTTGCCGACGTTGCGGTCAACGAAACCACGTCCAACTTGCCAGACGTTGCCGGGTAATCCACTGCGTGCGCGGCGGCTGGCAGAACTGCCACTAGTGCTAGCGCGCCAGTAAATAATAGAGCTGCCTTCTTCATTGGTTCCTCTTTCTATTACGGTATTTACGTATCGCAGGGATTCCGCCTGCGCGGATGGTAACAGATGTAACGCTGCGATCATAGGATCATAGGAATCGCGTACCGAACCTCATGTAATGCGTTGCTGCATCTTGACGTCTAAATTACCTAGCCTCGGCACCCTGCGCCTGATTTGATAAATCACAGATTGCCCAAGGAGCTTGTGTGACTGCACCGGATCTAGTCGGTCGCGAACCCAACCGAATGGCTTTGGTATTTGCTGGTGGTGGGGGACTTGTCCTATTAGCGGTTTTATTTCAGAATGTCGCAAACTTCGGATTTCATATCGCAGCCGCGCGCATCGTCGGAGTTGCACCTTACGGCGCCCTTGGAATCCTGCTCGCTCTGACGCTCGCGTTGACCATTCCGTTGACCGCACTACAAACCGCAGTCAACCGTTCAGTCTCAGAATCGGGCGAACAATCCGACCCACGCGTTCTCCTCCGGCGGACCGCGCTTTGGGCGGTCGTGTTCGTCGTTTTCTTCGCGTGCCTAGCTCCGCTGATCAATTCCTTCTTGGCAATCGGATCAATTAACGCAACTCTGTTCATAGGCCCATGTATCGGGGTGGCGGCGGTTGGCGCAGTAACCCGTGGTGTGGCGATCGGTCGCAAGCGGTTCAAGATCGCAGCTTTGTCAATCGCCGCGGCAGTAACTGCTCGTTTCACGGTGGGCATCTGGTTAGTGGCGGTGTTCGGCATTAATGGAGCGATGTTGGCAACGGTCCTAGCGGAAATGGTTGGAGTCGCTGTCGCGTGGCAAGCAACATATACCGAGAGACCTACATCCCGCGTTCGAACTACGTGGTCCACCGTTTCCGAAACATTTTCCATGACGCTCGGGATCTGGTTGCTCGGATCCGTCGACCTATTCGTCGCTGGCCACTATCTCCTTGGACGAGAACGCGCGGGCTATGTCGCGGCTGGCACTGCCGCACGAGCCATCCTTGTTTTTCCCCAAGTAGTTGCAATGTTGGCATTGCCACGGTTCGTGAGCGTTCTTTCAGAACGCGACAACGATCCGAGTGAAACCAACAGCACCGCCGTATGGCTCACGTTGCGCAACACGTTGCTCTTCGGGTCAACACTCGCGATCGCAGCAGCCACGGCGGTCGCGGTCGGAGGTAAGTACTTGTTGCCGATTGCTTTCGGCGTCGGATTTACCGAAGCGGGAAACGTGTTGGTTATTTGCGCGTTCGCGACCATTCCAGTTTCGATCGCAGCGATCCTCGCGACGTTCCATCTGGCGCGACATTCGCGTTTGGCACTTCTACCCTGGATCGGTGTATTCGCAGAAGTCGCAGCGACGTTCTTTTGGCACTCGTCCGCAGAGCAACTCGCTAAAGCAGCAATGGCCGGTGTATCAATTCAACTAGTTGTCAGCGCAATAGCAATCACGCGCGAGAGGACCAGGCAACTCCGGGTCGAGAGCGGAGACCTCGATTCAGCAGCGGAGTTGTCATCATCGACATCCGAAGATGTCACTGGGAAGCGCATCTTGGTGGTTGCATGGCGGGACCTTCACCACCCGGCCGCTGGCGGATCCGAGGTTTACGTTGAGGAGATTGCGCGGCGATGGGTAACATCAGGCCACTCGGTAACTCTTTTTTGTGCGTCCGTTCAAGGTCGTCCCGATCGAGAATTTGTACACGGTGTCGAGATTGTGCGCGCAGGTAGCCGGCTGACGGTCTATCGACAAGCCCGGAGATTTGTTGCCGCGGAACATCAACGCTTCGATGTTATCGTCGAATGTGTAAATACCAAACCCTTCGATTCGATGCGGGTCGCAGGATCGACTCCGGTTGTGGCGCTGATCCATCAAGTAGCCCGCGAGGTGTGGTGGTACGAGGTTCCATTTCCAGCCGCTGCACTCGGAAGGTTCGTATTGGAACCGCGTTGGCTGCGCCGCTACCGAGACATACCAACACTGACTGTCTCTGCATCGAGCCGCGAGTCGCTGCTTAGTTACGGCCTGCATGACGTAACAGTCGTCCCGGAAGGTGTGACGCCACCGGACCCGCTGTTGTCGCGTATCAAGGCAACCTCTCCAACCCTTGTCTTTTGCGGAAGGCTCGTTAAATCAAAACGGCCGGACCATGCCATAGAGGCGTTCGGAAAATTGAAGCATCGCTTCCCGGACCTACGCATGTTGATCATTGGATCAGGTCCGATGGAAGGACGCCTAGGGCGGAGCGCGCCCGAAGGCTGCGACCTACTTGGGCGCTTGTCCGAAGTTGCCAAGCAAGAGGCACTCGCGAGCGCGCACGCGTTGGTCGTGACCTCGGTACGCGAGGGGTGGGGCCTTGTTGTATCTGAGGCTGCGGCTGTCGGAACTCCTACAGTCGGGTACGACGTTGCAGGTCTTCGGGATTCGATCGCAGCTGCAGGTGGCTTGACCTGCCAACCTGACCCTGCAGCAATGGCCGACCTTCTGGCGGACGTTCTCCCAGGGTTGGTGGATTCCCCCCCTGAACCGATCGATTTTGGTGGCGCTATGAGTTGGGACAAAACGGCGTCAGCGGTGATCGACGCGGTCCTCGTTTCTGTCGCGAATCAACGCGATCGGCGTCAAAGTCATGGAGAAATGCTTGAACAAACTCCATCGTTCGAGATCATTGCTCAATGAGTGAGCCACTAGTCAGTTTCATCGTGCCGACTAAGAATGCCGCGCGGACAATTGAGGCTTGCCTCGAATCTCTTGGGGCTCAAACTCATGGACGAACAGAAGTAATAGTTGTCGACAACTTTTCAACCGACGGAACGCGCGAAATCGCAGAAGGCCACGCTGATATCACCGTATCTTCAGGCCCTGAACGCTCCGCACAGCGAAACCACGGAGCAGCACTGAGCTGCGGGAACGTATTGGTTTTCATCGACGCGGATATGGTCTTGGAGCCGCAAGTAGCAACAGAATGCGCTGCTGCTTTCGACGCAGATCGATCGGTAGGCGGATTGGTCATCCCCGAAGTGTCATTCGGCCATGGCTACTTCGCGCGGTGCAGGGCACTTGAAAAGGAACTCTACCTAGGCGACGATCGCGTAGAAGCCGCTAGAGCCTTTCGCCGCGACGTTTTCGACGGTTCAGGTGGTTATTCGGAAATATTAAACGCTTTCGAAGACTGGGACCTCGCGGATCGTGTTCGGGTTGGCGGTTGGTCAATAGGGAGGGTAGATGCGAGGATCCACCACGACGATGGAATTGTTTCGCCGCGATCGCAATTCATCAAGAAGCGGTACTACGGAAGGGGAAGCAGCCAGTACCTAGCGGGTAAGCAAACACAAAGGAAACGGTCGCTGTGGCGAACCAATTTCTTGCGCCATCCAGGACTGCTAATCCGCCGCCCCGACCGAGCAATCGGACTCCTGTTTCTCAAATCGATCGAAGCCGCCGGAATAGCGGTCGGCGTCTACGAGGGGCGCCGCGCTGATTCGCTGACCAAGGCGACCGATCTCGCACTAACGGATGTAACCGCCTTCCGCGTGCTT
This sequence comes from Acidimicrobiia bacterium, assembly GCA_009694415.1. Taxonomy (GTDB): domain Bacteria; phylum Actinomycetota; class Acidimicrobiia; order IMCC26256; family JAENVU01; genus SHUZ01. Next base: position 533 of record SHUZ01000145.1, on the reverse strand, counting down.
CACGTCATCGGTGAATTCAGCAGGGCTGAAGGGATCGGCCGGTCGATTACTGAGCTCGTCGATCGATGCCCAGGTGAACACCACCTTCTCACTGCTGTGTTCATCAGTGGCGAGGAACATTTTGCATCGATACATGTTGTGGGAGGAACGAGGTCGGCATTCCCAATTTTTCGTCGTCGCCGCGTCAAGCGCATCGTGAAGCAGCTAAACCCCGACGTGGTGCACTTTCATGGAGGACCGTTGGTCAGCCTATTGACCCCTCTCAGGGTTTGGAATGGGCCAAAAAAAGTTGCCTCCATCTACCGTTGGCCGCTCCTACCTCAACTTGCGCTAGTGCGGAAGATCTCGTGGCGTTCAACGTTCCTCGCGCAAGTCGTCAAGCCGCGAATCGTGGTATCGACCATCATTCCCTCACGCGTTTTTGAATCACTACTGCGCTTAGGTGGAATCACTTCCGTCCTAACTCCGGACCCGGCTGTCGTCTCTAATCTCCCGCGGACCAATACCAAGCTGGTGGGTGTCGCCGGCGCGAG
>SHUZ01000144.1 GCA_009694415.1 Acidimicrobiia bacterium | reverse complement strand
CACTACACCAGCTAGCCACTACATCAGCTAGCCCGGGTCCGGCCGCCGCTCTATTTACAGATACCGTCGGACCCGTGCCTCCCTCCTTTGTTTCGTTCTTGTCGGATTACGGACTAGCCGACGAGTTCGTTGGGGTCTGCAAGGCCGTGATTGTCGGCCTCGCTCCCGAGACGACCATCATTGATGTAACCCACGAGATCCCGGTACACGATGTACGAGCTGGCGGTCTGGCACTTGTGCGCGCGATTCAGTACCTACCCGCAGGAATCGTGCTCGCGGTTGTAGATCCCGGAGTGGGCACCGATCGGCGTGCGATCGCGGTGCAAACAGATTCGGGAGTTCTCGTGGGGCCAGACAACGGTCTGCTCGCTCCGGCGGTTGCGATGATCGGTGGCGCTAGTCGCGCGGTGTCACTCACTAACACCGAGTATTGGCTCGAATCGCCGGGTCCAACATTTTCTGGACGCGATGTGATGGCTCCTGCCGTTGGGTATCTCGCCGCTGGGGTCGACCTAACGGATCTAGGCGACGAGATCGACCCCGTCAGTTTGACCCCCGGCCTGGTGTCACTTCCGCAGGCTAACGATGGTGCAATTTTGGGCGAGGTGTGGTGGGTAGACCGCTTCGGAAACTGCCAACTGAACGTGGACCCAACTGAACTGGGAGCCGCCGGCGTCGCGCAGGGAGCAACGGTAGAAGTCCGAGTGGGTGATGATGCGAAAACAGCGCGCATGGCTCGATGGGTTCATACGTATGCAGATGGCGCTCCCGGCGAGCTGTTGCTATTGGTTGATTCGTACGGCCTCATGGCAATCGCATGTGACAAACGTTCTGCCGCTGAAGAGCTGGGCGTGAAGGCAGGGCAAGCCGTGACGCTGGCGTTCAATCCAACAAGCCGGCCGATCAAAGTAGAAGGAAGCCGATGAAACTCGAAGGTCGGCGGATCAGTGCCTCGGTTAGCGAACCGGTGAGAGCGACAGGTCGATGAGACCGGGCACGACAATCGCGCTAGCGGTGTTACTGCTGCTGATTCTGGTTGCCGGCCTCGCCCAATTCCTCGTCCAACTAGGCCCCTAGGGCGATCTCGGCACGTTCGAGGCCCTTATAGGGCCCGAAGCGTGCCGAGATCACGGGGGGGGGGGCTTGGTGAGGGGTTATACGAGTCGGTAAGCACCCTGGCTGAAGAACCGTCTCGGTTCAACCGGCGCTGGCATCGGTGCCGCTACCGGCATCGGCGCTGCTGCTACTGGTACCGCCGCCGGCCTTACCTGCGATACAGGTTGAATCGGTCGTGGCGAAGGCGGGGTCCCGGCTGTGGCCGAGGGCATTGTGGCGGGCTGGGAGGCTGTTTCCATGAACACCTCGGAGACGTACAACGTCCCGTTGGCATTCACGACGCCCACGCCCACATACCGGAACCCCGGATCTAGGAGATTGGCTAAGTGAGTAGGTGAGGCAACAAGGGCAGCATGGATACTGGCGACCGATGGGCCCTTCCCCACGTTCTCTCCGAGGCGTACCCACTCGTTCGGAGCGCCGTCGGGGAGATTGGAGTGGAAGATGGTTCCCGTACCGGACAGGTGTTGGGCCCATCCACGCGCTTTTGCAACGAGTGTGCCGTGAACCACTAGCGCTGGGAGGCCGCGGCTTGCGCGAAGTGCGTTGGTCTCTCCGATGAAGGACGCTTCTGCTCCGCCATCGATGTCGGCGTGAGCAGGACTTGCCAGCGCGCCGAAGACCGAGAACGTAAGAACGGCTAGCAGTGCTAGTGAAACTCGGTGAAATCGCATGCTGGCCTCCCTTCGGTCGAACCCCTTGTCCGCCGTACATGTCTTGTTTCGGCTCGGGTACGTCTTCCCTTGAGTCCAAATCGCAACTGGATGTGGAAGGGGCCGATTGGCCTGTGCTGCGCTACGCCGCACACCTCCGGAACTCTCTGCGAGACTTCCGTCCGTGAACCTTGTTTCGACGTTGCTTGCGCACGCTGCCGACCGCCCAGACTCAGCGGCGATCGTTGATGGCGATGGGGTAGTTACCTACGCAGAACTCCAAGCGCGCGCCGCGCGAGTTGCAGGCGCGATCGCGCAACTCAACGTTGACCCTGGCGATCGTGTGGCGATCGTGAGTGGCACTGATCTGAACTTCGTAGAGACATATCTCGGTGTGTTGTGGGCCGGCGCAGTTGCTGTTCCGTTGAATCCGCAAACACCGGTTGTTGCACTAGCCACCGAAATAGAAAAGGTCGGCGCTTCGGTTGTCGTCCTCGGCTCAACGGCGCATCACCTCGGTTCACTTCCTGGTGCACACGCGCTAGATGACTTACCCGCAGCTGATCCGATGTCAGCCGAAGCCGAACGCGACGACTCAGAACTCGCGGTGTTGCTCTATACCTCTGGTACCGCGGGCGCGCCGCGCGCCGCAATGCTCACGCATGGCAACCTTGCTTCCAACATTGGTCAAGTGCAGGGCCACAGCGGATTGCGTGTCGGCATCGATGATGTTGGGCTCGCAGCACTTCCGTTCTTTCACGTGTTTGGCCTCAACGTGTCGTTAGGGCTAGGACTGGCTGGAGGAACCACGACGGTTCTTCTGGAGAAACTGGATGTCCAGCGAGCGTTGGAGTTGATACGCGAGCACAGGGTCACCGTTCTGACGGGTGTTCCTACGATGTATTCGGCGATTCTCGCGTTGTCTGAAGATGAAGCGCCGAGTGATTCGTTCGCATCCGTTCGTCTTGCGGTCTGTGGAGCCTCTGCACTCCAGCGCGACAACGCGGAGCGGTTCCAAGAACGTTTCGGCCTAACGATCTTCGAGGGATACGGGCTCACCGAAGCATCGCCAATCGTCACGACAACTGCGGTTGTAGATATTCCTCACTGGGGATCGATCGGGCCCCCACTCCCAGGCGTGCAAGTCCGACTCGTTTCCGAAGACGGCACAGACGCACTCGTTGGAGACCCAGGTGAGATTTGGGTGAAGGGTCCAAATGTCTTCGCCGGATACTGGAATGATCGCGAAGCGACCGACCGCGTCTTACAAGATGGTTGGCTGCATACCGGTGACATAGCGGTAGCCGACAACCACGGCTACCTAGCCCTCGTAGACCGCGTGAAGGACTTGATCATCGTGTCTGGATTCAACGTGTATCCAGCCGAAGTCGAAGATGTAATACGCATGCATGCCGATGTAATCGATGTCGGTGTGTTCGGAGTTACGAATGCTCGTACTGGCGAGGAAGTGGTCGCCTGGGTTGTGGTTCGACCAGGTAGTGAGCTCGATCACGACGACATTCGCGATCACGCATTACTCCACCTCGCTCGCTACAAAGCGCCGCGCTCAGTTGAGTTCGTCGAATCGTTGCCGCGTGATACCGCGGGAAAGCTGCTGCGACGCGAGTTGCGAACTACGCCGCGCTGACAGCTGTCGAAAACGCACTCAGCTGAGCGTCGGTAGTTAAAGAGCGCGTTGTCGCTGTGGCCGACAATACGAAGCCCGCGTAGATGATGCATATTCCGATAGCTAAAGAGGCGACAAACGCTTGGTCCTTTCCTGCAACTCCCTGGGCCAACCCGCCGCTAGACAACACGATGGTCCCAAGCGCGATGCACGCGTTTGCTGTTGCTCGCATCGCATTACCGGGAGTAGTTCTGGCTCGAGCAAATCGCCAACTCGACAGCACCGCTCCGCCGAATATCACGGCTGCGCCAACGACGCTACCGATCGCAGCCATGATCCGCGGTAATGCACCGAACACATCGCTACCTGCAGGAATCTCAACGCCGCTGATCGGCGCTCCGATGATGGGAGCTGCGAACACCACACCGGCCGCAAGGCCAGAGAAGAACACCACCCCAATTTGTACGCGCGAACCCACTTTCCGACCAGCAACTACATACACAGTTCCGAGAGCTAGCCATGGAACGTTCACGACGGCACCGAGCAGGTAGAAGATTCGAAACGTCGCGTCATCCCAACCCGTCGAAACACCTACCGACAATGCCGCCGACGCCAGAGCGAATAAGGCCAGGGCAATGCACCATGCACGATCTTGTGGGCGCCTGTCGCGGGTAAACCGAACGAGAGTTGCCTGGGCGAAAAGCGTCGCCACAGCTGTGGCAAAGAATGCGAGGGCAACGACCACGACACCAAGCGTACGGTGGCGACGGTCCATCAACCCCATCCCCACTTGTCTTGGGTCCACTGCAGACTTTGTGAACAAGTGCACGATGGCGGTGTAACCTCGTAGTTCCGGATCATCGCAAGCGATGATCCCGAGTCGTAAAGGATGAGTAGTGCCAGACCGCCTCGACGGACCTCGGATCCCGGAGGCCACGGTCGCTCGTCTCCCCCTTTATTACCGCGCCCTCAATGAGACGGCTGAGCGGGACATTGAGACCGTTTCATCTGAACAGCTGGCCGATCTCGCTGGTGTGAACGCCGCCAAGGTTCGTAAAGACCTCTCTTATCTCGGGTCCTACGGCACGCGCGGTGTCGGATACGCGGTCGAGTTCCTATTGGCTGTTATCTCAAGGGAACTCGGTCTCACTCAGGACTGGCCCGTCGTGATCGTCGGCATAGGAAATCTCGGACAAGCGTTGGCAAACTATGGCGGATTCGGAGCGCGCGGTTTTCAAGTGAGCGCGTTGGTAGATGCCGATCCAGCGAAGCACGGCGAAAAAGTTGGTGGGCTTGTTGTAGATGCGCTCGAGTCGCTCGCGGACTTGGTCGCGATGCGCGGCATCCGCATTGGAGTTATTGCAACTCCCGCCGCAGCGGCCCAAGACGTGACAGACCAACTCGTCGATGCTGGCATCTCGTCGATCCTCAACTTTGCGCCAGCCATCGTTTCTGTTCCCGAAGGGGTATCGCTTCGTAAGGTAGATCTCGCGACCGAACTTCAAATTCTTTCGTACTACCAAGCAGAGCGAAAGTCGCGTCGACGCGTCGGGAAATGCACTCCCGATGTGCAACTCCAGGCGACAGAGGCGAAGACATCATGACCACAGATCCAGACAGTTCGGTAGAACGTCCGGTGTTGTCAGGTTTCCCAGCAAACCTGAGGGTTGGAGGGCGTCGTTGTCTCGTAGTCGGTGCCGGTCGTATCGCTTTTCAAAAGATCAACAGACTCCTCGATCAAAACGCTGTAGTTGAGGTGGTGGCGCCCGAAGCATCTGCAGAGGTTCGTGCATTGGTGGAGGCAGGCCGGTGTACATGGGCGCAGCGAGAGTTCGCCTTGTCTGACGTAGACGGAGCGTGGCTCGTTATAACGGCAACCGGAGTTCCTGCCGTTGACCACGCAGTTTTTGAAGCTGGTGAGGAACGGCAGATCTGGGTGAACAGTGCCGATGATCCATCCAACTGCTCGCTAACTCTTATGGCTCTAGTGCGACGCGGCGATATCGTTGTTGCGTTTGGGACCAACGGACGAAGCCCTGCGCTAAGTGCGCATCTGGCTGATCGATTCCGTAAAGAAATTGGCGAGGAATATGAGACACTTTTGGTCATTCTCGAGGAATGCAGGTTGGAGTTGATTGCAACAGGCAGCTCTACCGAGGCCTCCAATTGGCGAGGTGCGCTTGAGTCCGGCATCCTCGAGCTGATCCGCGAAGGACGCCTCGATGAGGCAAGGGAGCTGCTCCGCTCATGTCTGTGATCGTTGTGGGACTGAACCACCGCACCGCGCCTGTCGAGATGCGCGAAAAGGTCGCGGTTCCCGCGTCGCGGCTTACAAAGGCGATCCACGACTTGGCTAGCCGTGAACATCTTGAGGAAGTAGTTCTTCTTTCTACCTGCAACCGAACAGAGATTTACGCTCGCTGCACCAAGTTCCACTCCGCTGTCTCTGACGCGATCGCATTCTTTGCAGAGCAGGCATCCGCCACTCCCGATGATTTCTCAGAACACCTGTACACGTATTACGACGATGGTGCGGTCGCGCATCTGTTTGGAGTCGCAGCCGGTCTCGATTCCATGATCATTGGTGAAGGTGAGATCCTCGGCCAGGTGCGCGACGCATTTCAACTTGCCGAACAAGAAGGCGCGACTAGCCAATCGTTAGCGCGGTTGTTTCAACATGCAGTGCGCGTCGGTAAACGCGCACGCACCGAAACGGCTATAGGACGGAGCGCGTTATCGGTTTCGTCGGCTGCCGTGGCATTAGCCGAACAAAAGATGTTTTCGCTGCGCGGTCGTAACGTGCTCATTCTTGGCGCAGGCGATGTTGCCGAAGGGATGGCACGAGCCCTGTTAGGAGCGGGGGTCGGTGAGGTAGTTGTCGCCAATCGAACGCGAGCGCGGGCGACTGAACTGGCCGAACGGGTCGGTGGCCGCGCAGTAGCTCTTGGTGACCT
>SHUZ01000143.1 GCA_009694415.1 Acidimicrobiia bacterium | reverse complement strand
CCTGGTTTGAAACGCTGATAGTGCAGGGTCAGGTAGCGATCCTCTTCTGCTTCGAACGAGGCGTAAACGGTGTCGCCCTTACTAATGAACTGATGCAGTCGGAACGCGAACGCGGGAAATGGCGTGCCGGGAACCTTGACGTCATAACCGGTTAGCAGTTGCGATGCGATCGCACTTTCACAACGTGAGCGATCTATTCCTGTTAGCGACTCAAGATCTTTGGCGGCGCCCGTTGGTCCACTAATCGAACGAGGTACAACCCTGGCGAGGCGGCCCTCGCGTTCTTCAACGCCGAAGGTGGCTTCGATCCAGCGCGAGAGAGGGTCGTTGCAAAACATGTCGTAGTCGGTGGGAGGTGGGTCGTTGCTTGCCAGTCGGGACCGCAACTCGGCCACGAAAGCAGGGTCACCGCTGTCACATTGTGGAGTGGCGCGCCGAAGTGTCTCGCCGATCACATCACGAGGTGCAACTTCGTCCCCAAACAAGAGGCTGGCTACCCGTGCAACTTCTTGCTGCTGCGTCTCATAGTTGCCGCCAGACGCGAGGGTGGCGGATGTCCCGATGCACTGCAGGGACCGCGCCTTGCATGCCTCACGAACGCGGCGTGCGAGAAGTGCGACATCGGCACCCTGGCGCCCCCGATAGGTGTGCAGCTCGTCGAGGACGAGGAACTTCAAGCCTTCAGCGGCTTCTACAAGTTTGCGATCTTTTACGCGCGTGAGTATCAACTCGAGCATCACGTAGTTGGTAAGAATGATGTCTGGGGGGTTCGCCAGGATCTCGCGCTTTTGTTCATCGTTCTCCTGCCCCGTATAACGCCTGAATGCGACGGGTGGGGTGCCGCCAGTTCCCACGGATAGGAACTTCTCGAGTTCGCGTTCTTGACTGTTGGCTAACGCATTCATTGGGTAGACGACGATTGCTTGCACGCCCTTGCCGCTTCCGTTGCGCAAAACGTGGTCGACGATTGGAACTATGTAGGCGAGACTCTTGCCCGAGCCGGTTCCCGTAGTGAGAACAAAGTTGCGACCGGCCGTGGCGGCGCGGATCGCTTCGACTTGGTGCCGGTGCAGTCGCATAGCTTCTCCGAGAGGGCGTTCCTCAGATTTACCGACGCGAAAAATTCGACCGCAGTCACGGTGGAGCGTCTTGTCGGTGGTCAGCTCTTCAATGAACTCGCCCTTTTCAAACGCGGGGTTGAGCCCGATCATCGGCTCCGGCCAGAGACGACCTTCTTGAAGGCTCAGGTCGACTCGGTCCTTGATCCGTTGATCTTTGATCGCTAGAAAACTTCCTATATAACGGGCGTAATCCTTGATCAGCTCATCGCGTAATTTGAAAACATTCACTCGCCGCCATCCCCCTGCAGCCGCCTACGAGTGTGTTGTCTAGCGCACTACTCGGACACACGGCCAGAAGAGGCGCGTTAGCCCGCCGGGGATATCAGGACTCGATCACGTCAAATGCATCTATGTGCTCCACCAATAACGGACTTGGGGACCCTGGCGTTGTCAAAAAGAGTGCATCTCGCGCTCTTGTCATTGCCACAAATAATTGGCTGACTGCCAGCGCACACTGCTCGGAATATTCCTCCGGGTCTTGCCCTGGATCTGGAGGTCGCGGGAATCTTTCGTCCAGCCCTGGGAGGAAAACCACCTTGAACTCGAGGCCCTTCGCTCGGTGGTAGGTGCCGACCTTCACAGTGTCCGAAGTCGTGCCGGCCCAACTCGCTAGATCGGTGCAAGGTACGCCGGTACTTTCTAACATCGCCGCCGCATTTTTCACGTGCCTGTTGGTTGGGACAAATACTCCGATGTCCCCGTATGCGACTGCGCCGCTATCCACGAACTGCTGAATACGACTTGCCACGAATACATCTTCATCTTCTGGACCATTGCACTCGACGAGAGCTGGCCTTACACCGCTCTCTCGTAAACTATCCGTAGGCTCATCGCTGCGTCTGTACGCCCCATCCAGATCTTCGACCGGAGCATCCCCAGCAATTGCAAACGCGGCTCCAAGGATCTCAGCGGTGTTGCGGTAATTCGTCTTGAGAACGGTGGAGCGCCCCGTGACCTCAATACCTGCTTGACGCAATGTGAAACATCCTGGGTATATCCGTTGCGCGCCGTCACCAACGAGGAGAAGGCCATCGGGGGAATCGTTTTCCGAGTTCGCATTAACCAAGGCGCGTACAAATTGGAGGCCCACAAGGGTGAGGTCTTGCGCCTCGTCAACGATCGCCGCTCTATAGGTAGGCGCGTTGCGTGCGCGTGCGGCGTCGCGAGCAAATAGAAGGACATCTGAAAAGGCGACCGTCTTTCGCTGATCCATCCCTTCTCTCCATGCCTCCATCAACGTCCAGGTCTGGCGACGCAACGCTTCAGCGAACGGGACAGTGCGGCCTGTGCGTTCGATCTCTAGATAGTGGTCGATCGTAATGATTCCGCGACCTCGTATGACATTGGTGATTTCATCTCTCAAGTACTGGCGCGTGAGATTTGCTTTGGCCAGCGGCGTACCTGCAGCGACAACTTGAGTGAAGGCTTCTTTGAAGGCGGCGTTGATTGAGTTGGTGTCGATATGTGCACGAATTCCATCCTCGGTCACTATTCGGCGAGCAAGTTTGTCGACGCTCACGAACTCGACCGCGCCTGGCACCGAGTTTGGAAGTCGGTTGTAGAGGCCTTCGAAAATTGGGGGGAGAGTCTTGATGTATGTAGTGAACAAGATGGGTAGAGGGGCAGCACCCTCAGCTCGAAACCGGATCGCGAGTTCCGCCGCCCTGTGGAGAGCGACGACCGTCTTGCCGGTTCCTGCAGCACCTCGAACGCGGGCCGGTCCCTCGTAGCGTCGGCGCACGGCACCACGCTGGTCGGGATGCAAGAAGATCATCCATTCCTCGATAGGCGCGGCAGCGATTTTCGCTACTTCTTCGGGCGTGAAGAACGGAGACAGGCCGTGAGCCGCGCCAAAGTCTTCAATCGCGCGACGCATTCGCTGTTCTGCCGCGTTGTCATCTGCTATCAGCGTTGGAGTTCGCCATTGTTCTGGCGTGATTTCCATTACGTCGATCGCTCGCTCAATCTCTATCGATGGAAGATTTAGTTCGACGAGCTGTTCTTCGGTGCGCGCTGTCCGCAACGCGTAAATGGCATCGTCAGTGCATCCGAGTTCGCGTAGGTCGGCATCGCTCCAGTGATCAAGCACACCGGAACCGTTATCGACAACCGGTTCCGCTAGACGATATATCCCGTCGACAGCGTGGTTGCTACCAAGTAGTGACGTATCAATAATTCCGATGAAGCCGGTGTTCGGGGAATAACGAAACCGCCCTCGCTCATACTTCTTATAGATATCGTGTTGCCCGGCCTCGAGTAAGAAACATCTTGCGCCTTCACGCCAGATCACGACCCGAATCTTGTCGCTAGCGCGAATGGACCAAAGCGGCTGATCCATTGCGTGCAACTTCTCGAAGTTCAGGGAGCGATGTTTCGGATCAACAATGAATTTTGCTACAGCCTTGTTTACACGGTGCCCATCGCTTGGAGGGAGCTCGGCCACCGACGAGAAGTACTTGTTGCCGAACCCAACCTCCATTTGTTGCGCAACAGCGACCATCGCTAACGGTGCTCCGCCATTGGCCGATCGAAACTACGCACCTCAAAGACGACGTCGGCATGTAGCACGATTTTCGTCGTGGGGGTGCTCATCTCCACATCGTGACGTGGCATATGCCAATCCTTCCCTCGGGGGCCCTGCAGCGGCGAGCGTATCCGGTCCCATGGGCTCCCTAAGCGAGGCTTGCCAGCCGAGCACGCTGTCACACCCTCCCTATAGGTTTATTGCCCATGTCCGACACAAGCATCGAGGGCAAAGCAACCACCATCCTCCGCGCGCTCGTCGGGTCTCCCGACGCCACGTTCCGCGACGGGCAACTCGAAGCGATTGAGGCGCTCGTCTCCGACCGCCGCCGAGTCCTAGTTGTGCAGCGCACCGGTTGGGGCAAGAGCGCCGTGTACTTCGTAGCAACCCGTCTTTTGCGCGAACAAGGTGCAGGGCCAACGCTACTTGTGTCGCCGCTGCTCGCACTCATGCGTAACCAAATTGACGCTGGTACACGCGGTGGAGTGCGGACCGAAACGATTAACAGCGACAATAAGGATGATTGGGATCGGGTAAAATTAGAACTCGACCGCGACGCGATCGACTTGCTGATCATTTCTCCAGAGCGATTCGCAAATCAGTCGTTCCGCGACAACGTGCTGTCGACACTTGCTACACGGGTTGGATTGTTGGTGGTCGACGAAGTGCATTGCATCAGCGATTGGGGCCATGACTTTCGCCCTGACTACCGCCGAATTGGCAAGGTACTCGACCTTTTGCCGCGCGGCGTTCCTGTTCTCGGCACCACGGCGACGGCCAACGACCGCGTGGTGGCAGATGTCGAAACTCAGCTTGGTAATGACCTGCTTACGTTGCGCGGGCCTCTTGCACGGCCCAGCCTCGCTCTCGATACGCGATCGATGCCGAGTCAGGCTGAGCGCTTCGCATGGCTCAGCACGGTGATCCCAACGCTTCCGGGTACCGGCATCGTCTACTGCCTCACGGTTGCCGACACATCCCGTGTCGCGTCGTGGTTACGCGCCCAAGGAATCAACGCGGCCGCATACACGGGCAGCACCGATTCGGACCTGCGCAAGGAGTTGGAGGATCGACTGCTCTCTAACAACATCAAGGTGCTCGTCGCTACCTCTGCGCTTGGAATGGGGTATGACAAGCCCGACCTCGCCTTCGTTATCCATTACCAGTCTCCGGGATCTCCTGTCGCTTATTACCAACAGGTAGGCCGCGCTGGGCGCGCTCTAGACCACGCCCACGGCATCTTGCTTTCTGGTACCGAAGACACAGATATACAGGATTACTTCATTCGCGTTGCGTTCCCATCTCGCGAGCACGCCGACGCTGTCGTTGAGTTATTGGCCGAGCGTGCCGACTGGGTTCGAATTTCGGAGATTGAGCAGGTAGTCAACATCCGGCGTGGGCGTCTTACGGCAATGCTGAAGATCTTTGAGGTAGAAGGTGCCGTCGAAAAGAATGGACTGAGTTTTCGCAGAACCCTCGCTCCGTGGTCTTACCCAGAAGAACGCATCGAACAAATAACCGAGCAACGGCGCGCGGAACAAGAGATAATGGCTCGCTACCTCGCAAGCGAAGACTGCCTAATGGAGTTGCTGGGCAATGCGCTCGACGACCCAGCAGCAGCGCGATGTGGCCGCTGTTCCCGATGCACCGGAACACGCATCGAAGTAGAACTAGAAAGATCGCTCATCATTTCAGCGCAAGAGCACCTCCGCAGCGAACCCCTAATCATTGAGCCTCGTGAGAATCGCCCCACCGGAGGGCGCTTCCCTGCCGATCTCCAGTTAGAGCCGGGTCGCGCGCTCTCGCGGTGGGCAGACGGTGGGTGGGGAACGGTGGTCAAGGAACAGAAGTTGGCGGGTCGCTTTGCCGATGAATTGGTAAGCGCTCTCGAAAAACTCGTTCGTTCATGGCACCCCACCCCAGAGCCCGTCTGGATCACCTTTGTTCCTTCACTCCGCGATCCAAAACTTGTCGCTTCTTTAGCAGAACGCCTCGGTGAGCGCCTCGCATTACCGGTGCATCCAGTTGTACGGAAGGTGCGATCGACCGAGCCGCAGAAGGAGATGGAGAACAGTTCGCAACAGCACGGCAACATTGTCGGAGCCTTCGAAGTTGTTGGGCCGGTACCCGATGGCCCGGTGTTACTGATCGACGACATTTTCGACTCGCGTTGGACCCTTACAGTCATCGGCGGCGCGTTGCGCGAGGCTGGGAGTGGCCCGGTGTTCCCACTGGTCCTAGCCGAAGCGACCGGGAGTTGAGCAACGTGACACGCCGTAGTGATTCGTCCCTTGCATCGCTCCTTCTTTCACAACGGCTTGTCGATGTTGATGCGTCGCCGCTGGGTGCTGGGGACTATTGGGGCGTGCTTGCCCAAGTCGGAGACCCGGCGTGCCTGCTTGGAAAATCCGAGACCGACCTTTGCGAACTACTTGATGATTCCGAGATGGCAACCCGTGTTGCAACGCGTATGGATGCCGCAACCGCGTTCGCATTTGAGCTCGAACGTCTCGAACAGCTCGGGATCCAGATGATTGCAAGCGTCGATGATGCGTACCCGAGTCGACTGCGCGACCGGCCCATAACAAAGCCACGGCCTTGTTCATAACCGCTGGCATCGGCACCGAAATCCGCCCGCGTTAAACACGCTTCCGCGGAACCGCCGACAAAGGCTAGGCCGGTATCAGCGAGATTACCAGTACCGTGGAAATCGCCGCAAAACACACCTTGTGA
>SHUZ01000142.1 GCA_009694415.1 Acidimicrobiia bacterium | reverse complement strand
GCACGCGCAGATCGAAAACAGGCCCCCATCGGTTCAGCGGCAGGTTCTTAACGCTGAGAGCAACGCCTTCGTCCGGGGATCTTGCCAACGTTGTCCGGTGCGGCTTTCTAGGTAGCCGCACGCGACCCGCGCATCAGGATCGGCAAAACCGAGAGATCCCCCGTGTCCGTAGTGGCCGAATGCCGAGGGCGTCAATCCGACGTAACGAATCTTTTGGTGTAATCCAACTCCTAGGCCGAACCACGAATCGCGCCCGAGCACGAGGTCGGGTCCTTGCGACTGCGTGCTCGTTGCCTCGCGAAGAATCTCGGGTCCAAGCAGTGGCACCGCGGCTCCCGGTAGTAACGCGGAATAGAACTCGGCAACCGTGCGCCCAGCAACAATTACCGTCAGTGCAGCGCCCAAGTCGTTAACGCGATCGTCGCGCGGTTTGAAATTTGTGCGGAATGTTTCACCGACTCCTGCGAATGCATCGTCAACGAATCCGCCGAATGGAACCGATGTGGTGGCTCGCAAGACAGGCGTGCTACTGCGTTGGCGCCGGCCCAAACACAATCGGCAGCCGATCTGTTTGGCGAATACCGGGCGAGTACGTCAGTTCCACGCCGTCGGGTATGTGGTACTCGGGTATACGGCGATGAAACTCCTCTAGAGCCACCCGAATTTCTAGACGCGCCAGGTGTGATCCCAAACAGCGGTGAGGACCCGCACCAAACGCGAGATGCCGATTTGCTTCGCGATCGAGCACGACGTTCTCTGCGTCAGGGAACTCGGCGTCGTCGGTATTGGCGGCTCCGAGCACGATCATTGCGTGGTCCCCCTCGTGAAGCTGGGTTCCATGTAGCACCGCGTCGGTTTTGATTACGCGCATCACGGTCATGACCGGTGTTTCGGTTCGGAGCAGTTCTTCGATGATGACCGCAGCGAGGTTCGGATCTGCAGCGAGGTCGGCACGCCGGTCGGTATGCGTAGCTAGGTAAGCGATCATGCAATCGAGCGTCGCTGTGACTGTGTCTAGGCCGCCAAGGAGCATCAGGTGACAGGTACCGAGCAGTTCGTTAGCGGTGAGAGAGCGTCCTTCCATCTCGGCGTACACGAGACGTGACAGTAACTCTGGGGTTTCGGGCACTGCGCGTGCCTTGGCGATTGCGCCTTCAAAATACGCGGTGATCGCGGATGCAGTCTCGGCGCGAATGAGTGCGGCACCCTCGAAGTCGCCCAGCTCTACGTCTGGCCGGATCGTGTTGTCGCGCCATTTAAGGAAATACTCCAAATCACTCTGTGGCAGTCCCATGAGCCGCAGGAAGATTGTTGACGGGAGCGGAGTAGCGAAATCTTCGTGGAAGTCGCACCCACCTTGGGCTACGAGTGGGTCGATGATTTCGTTGGTGAGCGTTCTCACGTCACTTTCGAGTTCAGCCATTCGCTTCGGCGAGAACTCGGGGTCCATCAGCCGTCGATATTTCGCATGGTCTGGCGGGTCCACTTGCAACGGGATTAGTGGCGCGTCTTGCCCAATCGATACCGCCTCGGCGCTCGAGGAAAATACTTCGGGATGACGCAATGCCCAAAACGCGTCTTCGTAACTCGACACGTAGATCATGTGTCCCTCGGTGAACCCAGGGGCGCGCGCTACCGGACACTCGTCGCGCAACTGTCGATACGCATTATGGGGATTGTTCGCCGCGTTGGTACCGAATAGCAGCGTCATCGGATCAAGCGTCGTCATGGTTTCACTTCTGCCGCATTGACGGTGGATGTATCGCGTCCGGAACGCAGAACGGTTCCTGGCGTGGCACCGGTGAGCACTCCATCTCGGATGATAGCGGTCCCGCTAACAAAAACATGAGGAATGCCTACGGCATCGACGGCGATGCGGCTAGCGCCGCCAGGAAGGTCGTCGAGCGTGCGTTCGCGTCCGGGGGCAACCGCGTCCGGGTCGAAACAAATGAGATCAGCGTGAGCACCGGGCTCGATGCGACCGCGACCGTCTAGCCCGTAAAGACGCGCGGGCACATCGGTAAGTAGTCGTACGGCTTCTTCAAGGGTGAGCAGGCCGAGGTCACGCACAGCGGGCCCGACCAAGAATGTCGAGTACCCAGCCATACAAAACATATCTAGGTGTGCTCCGGCATCCGATGCGCCAACAATGGCGCGCGGGTCCTTCCAAACGGCTGCTCGTGCTTGCCACGTATCGTCGTCTTCCTTTGGCATGTCGGGCCGTAATCCTGTTCGCAAGCCATCCGCCACAACGATGTCCAGCAGAGCATCGAATGGGTCTTTTTGTTGCTCGCGCGCAATCTCTGAAATACGGCGGCCTTCAAACTGAGCCGTACCGGCAGTGAATGCCTCAACGATTGTGAAACGTTCCCACCGCGCCAGGTTTGCGAGGATGCCAGCCTCGTCCGATCGTGCACCACGGTTTAGACGTTCGCGGATCTCCGGATCCGAAAGCGCGCGCAAGCGTTCGGCTGCGGGCAGCGCTATCACCTCTCTCCAACCCGGCAATCCATCGAGTACGAATCCAGACAGAAAAGAGAGACGGATACTCATCGCTTGCGGGATCGTCAATGCAACGACGCGCCCCCCGCGTTCAGCCGCGCGCGTCGATGCTTGAAGTTGGTGCTCGTGGTTGCCCGAAGCCGTTACCCCAAGAACATTCCAGTTGAGAGGTCGGTCTGCCGCTATCGAAAGGTCGGCAAGGAGTTCTACTTCGTCGTCGGAGAATCCGTTTAGACATCCAGCGATAATGCACTCGAGTTGAGTGCCAGGGTGGTCTTGTACTGCAGCCGCGAGAGCGAGTAGTTCGGAGCGTGACGCTGACCGTGATGGGACGGGGTCGCCGTTTCCGTCATTGTGGGTAGGAGCTTGGCTGGTCGAGAAGCCGAGCGCACCAGCTTCCAAAGAATGGTGCAACAGTTCGACCATCTCATCGATTTGGTTTTCGTTCGCTTCGCCGGTGGTTGCGTTATCGCCCATTACTGATCGGCGAATGGCCGAGTGCCCTGCGAGGAACCCTGCGTTCACGCTGGTACCTCCGCGTTCTACACGTTCCAGGTATTCCTCGAACGTGCGCCAATCCCAAGGCACCCCGTGTTCGAGTGCCGCCAGAGGTATTCCCTCGACGCGCGCCATCATTCTTGCGAGGTAGTCGACGTGCTCTTCTCCTGCGGGGGCGAGCGTGAAGCCGCAGTTTCCTCCCATGACGGTGGTAACGCCGTGCATCGACGAGGGACTGGCGCTCGGGTCCCACAACAGTTGCGCGTCGTAGTGGGTGTGTAGATCTACGAAGCCAGGCGCGAGCACCAAGCCATCGGCGTCGAACACCCTTTTGGCTCCCTCGGTGATGGTGTCCTCCACCTGAGCGATTCGGCCGTCAGCGATTCCGACATCCGCAACCCGAGACGGCGCACCGGTCCCGTCTACGACGGTCGCGCCCCGGATGATTAGGTCCATGCCAAGTCCGTTTCGGAATGTTTAGGAAACCGCAGTTCGCTTGGGACTTCGTGCCTAAATAGACGTGAGGCGTTTTCCCAGGTCATTGCTCGCACTTCATCGTCGGCGATATCGGCGAGTCCGCGGCGCAGTAGGGATTGCGTATCTGGCCACGTGGAGTCTGCGTGCGGATAGTCCGTTTCCAACATGATGTGGTCCACACCTATGTGATCACGCAATGCCATGGTTGAACCGATGTCAATCGTGCAGAACCAGAAGTTCTCGCGAAGTGCGTCGGTTGGGGACCGATTGGGGTCACGCCATGCGGAAAGGCCAGTGGCGGAATGTTCGAGTACGTATTCGATGCGGTCGATCAACATTGGAACCCAAGCGATTCCACCCTCGGACAGGGCGATGCGAAGTTTCGGGAAACGGGTGGGAACGCCAGCCCACAACCAGTCTGCCGCCGCCACGAGCGCATTAACTGGAAACAATGTTGTGTACAGCTCGAGGGGCGCGCCCGGTGAACGCACTGCGGTCCAACTACTTGACGCGTTGTGTAGGCACAGAACCGTCTCCGTCTCTTCGCACGCGGTGAGGAGAGGATCCCAGTAGTCGGTGTGCATCGATGGCATGCCTAGATCAACTGGATTCTCGGGGAAGCTCAGTGCCTTGAACCCGCGCGCCGCGTTGGCGCGTACATCTGCCGCTGCGATTGCTGGATCACACAACCATGTAAGTTGATTCGCGATCAATCGGTCTGGATGGCTTCCGGCCCACTCCTCGTGCATCCAGTCGTTCCAAGCGCGCAAGCAAGCGAGACCGAGATTGGGATTCTTGCTTTGGGAGAAGACCGTTCCCGCGAATCCGGCGATCAGTGAAGGGAAACACAACGAGGCGTACACACCGTCTAGGTCCATGTCGGCGACGCGGGCGTCGGAGTCGTAGCAACCGGGTCGCATCTCGTCGAAGCGGGCCGGTTCCATGCTCCACTCTTCTTTGGGTCTGCCGGCGACAGCGTTTAGCCCCACCTGGGGGTAACGACGGCCTTCGTAGACCCAGATTTCGTTGCCATCCCCTTTTTCGATGACGCGCGGAGCGTGCTCGGCATGCTCCGCGGGCACTCGCCCTTCAAAGAGGTGGCGAGGTTCCACAAGGTGATCGTCGACCGAGATGAGCGTGTAACTGCGTGCAGCCGCTGGAGGGTCAGGCAACAGGGTCGTCTGGTATCTAGTGTTCTCCGCCGGTGCCATGGTTGGAGTCTGACGGGGTTACCGACGAGGTGCAAAAGGTAGGGGCAAAGGACAGGTCGATCGTGTTGGGGTCCCTACCGGTTAGATGGGCGGCGGTCTACTAACTTTTGTGGACTATGACTACTACTAGATCATCCATACGACTGTTCGGTCTTGCCCTCACAGTGTTAGCGCTGACGGGTTTAGCGGCCTGCAGTAGCGACTCCGATGAGACAGCCTCAACTACAACGTCTTCTTTAACCGGAGACACAAAGGCCTCCGCTGCTGGAAAGCCCTGCGTGGCAGTTGAGAAGCCCTTGCCCCAAGGCGCGCCGGATGTTCCAGTAAAAGTCGGTGAGCCGCCAACGGACTTAGTGGTTGAAGATCTTGTAGTCGGAACCGGAACCGCCGCAGAGACCACATCGACCGTAACCGTGGACTACATCGGTGTCGCGTGTTCAAGCGGAGTGGTGTTCGACGATTCATACTCCGGTGGTCAAACTGCGACGTTCCCGCTCGCACAGGTAATCGCTGGGTGGCAGACGGGCTTGATGGGGATGAAGGTTGGAGGCACGCGCCTGCTTGGAATTCCACCTGGGCTCGCATACGGTTCAGAAGGTGCTGGTCCCGACATTGGTCCCAACGAAACGCTCTGGTTTGTTGTGGAGATGAAGGACGTTAAGGCCGCGTGAGCATTTGACTAATCCTGAAGCGCGCCTCAACGCTGCCGCTGCTCTTCGAGATCTCAATCACGCATTCGTCGGTCACGATCGTTCCACCGAACACCTCCGGGCCCTCGCCGAGTTTGCAACTTCGGAGGCAGCCTCGATCCGCGAAGGGGAGCGCCGCGATCGCTTGGCCCTGATTCGTTCAGCCAGTGCAGCGCAAGGCGGGTTATACAAGGCTGGATTTGTGCTCAACTCTGGGTTCGATGACCGTGCTGTTGCTGGCACGGCGAACCCAACCAGTATTGATATAGACGTCCGCTACGAAGGCGACGAAGTTGTCGCAGACTTGATCTTGCGGCATGCATTCGAAGGTGCACCAGGCCGTGCCCACGGAGGGATCGTTGCTGCCGCTTTTGACGATGTGACAGGTTTCGTGATTGGACGCCTTGAAGAGCCGGCGTTTACTGGGGAACTGACCGTGCGGTTTGTTGCTCCAGTTCCTGTCGAAGAGACGATCGTCATGCGTGCATGGCTTGAGTCACGAGAACGCCGCAAACTGTTCATAGTTGCTGAAGCGACCGTTGGCGAACATGTGGTCGCTACCTGTCATGCCATCTACATCAAGGTGGACCCAGCGATTTTCGCGGGGTCTCCGGACCCGCGCTAACCGGCGCGTTGTGGTGGCATGCAGTTCGGTAGAACACGTCGCTCGATGCGGAGAGCGGTGGGTTGATAGTGCCATTCTGTGTCTCCCTGACCAGAAGGAAGTGACGAATGAATCGCAGTGCGTTTGTAAACGCCTTGATGGAACGCCTCGAAGTGACGCGGCGCGAGGCTGACGAGATCCTAA
The DNA here is from genome assembly GCA_009694415.1 of Acidimicrobiia bacterium. Lineage (GTDB taxonomy): Bacteria > Actinomycetota > Acidimicrobiia > IMCC26256 > JAENVU01 > SHUZ01. Next base: position 209 of record SHUZ01000142.1, on the reverse strand, counting down.
CGACAGTCACGTCGTTGATTACAGAGACTGTCTCCAAGGGCGAGCCCGTCGCTCTGTCCGGCTTCGCAAAATTTGCCCGCGTTGATCGCAAGGCGCGCATGGGCCGTAACCCAGCCACTGGCGAAACAATCAAGATCAAGGCATCACGCCGAGCGCGGATTACTCCGCTCAAAGCATTCAAGGACGCAGTCCTAGGCGGCAAGGCGCCA